>WRCR01000068.1 GCA_009783865.1 Planctomycetaceae bacterium
CTAGTGTTTTGCAGTTGCGGGACTTGCGGGATTTGTCAGCCGAAACCATCGAAAAAATCGCCGACCGCAGCAATGCCGAGTTCGGACGGCTATCGCCGAAGCCGCCGGTCTTTAGTTTTTCGTCCGTTGAAAAGAAAATCTACGCTCATTTTGGGAAACAGCACCGCAAAAACAGCGAAGAAGAAAAGAACAATCCCGGTGTTTCCTATTTTGAGAACAATCTATCTCTGATGGTACGGAGCATATATTTCCGCCGCATGAAGGAATTTGACACCGCCGGTCCAGAAAAACGGAAGAACATTTTAACGGAGACAGCCGATGATTTGAAATACTGGCAGGAAGTGTATTTTAACTTCGTTGACGCTGCCGGTATTCCGAAGCCGTCGTTATCGGAACTGCTTCGGGAGTACGATGAGATGATTGAAGGATTCAAAGACGGTGCAGCGGAAGATGAAATCCGGCAAATCACGGCGTTTAAGAAGAATTTGAATCTCGTTCTTATCGGTAAGGAAATGCAGAACTTCAAGTTGAAACTTCCATTTAGCGTAGGATTTTAATCCTGCGCCGAAAGACGGTTTAATACAAGCCCGGATAAGCCGTGCTGCCCGTCGACAGATTATAAAATCCGCCGTAGTTCGCTGTTTGTACTCCGCCCGGCTGCGCACCGAAATAACCGTATGGATACATGTTGGCAGCCGGCATCCGAAGAGCCGTATCCGGTGCCATATACGGTGTCGACCACGCCTGCATCAACTGCATCATCAAGTCCGGCGACGCACCGCCGCCGCGCTGCTGCCGTTTCATTTCACGTCTATCGGCGAAACGCTGCAATATCCGAAAACGCCGCTGATTTTGATTCTGCTGCATCTGCTGAATTATCGTCATCATTGTCAACAAATCGGCGCGGGTAACGCTTGCATTCATATCAAAATCGCCGTAAGGCATTCCGCCGCCGAAACCGCCTGCTGAACAATTCATCATACCGGCATTGCCGTATCCGAAAGGCGCAACATAGTACACAGATGGATTGTGCTGACGCGCAAATAATCCGCCTTGCGCCCCAAATTGCGGCTGCTGAAACACCATCATCGGATAATATCCGAAAGGATTAACATTATTCTGCCCAACTGCTCCTGCTGCCGGAGGCGATGTATTCGTACTCCCGTCAGGTGCTGTTTTTCCGTCTGCCGTTGGGAACTGTTGAGCATAAATACCGTAAGGATTTGCAATCATACCGGAACCCAAACCGTTTGCCGGCAACTGCTGCGGCAGCCGCAGTCCGTTGTTCGCACCTTCCGCTCCGTCTGTATTTTCACCGGTTTCTTCCGGCGTATTCTGATTTAATGCCGCCAATCCTTGATTCTGACCAAAGTTCATCGGAACTGCTTGATAACCGACTATCGCCATACCGTAAGGAGTCATAGACGCAACCGGCATCATCTGAACAGCCGGTTGAGACAATTGCTGTTGCTGCATATATTGCTGCATCGCCAGTTGCTGCATGTATTGCTGCTGCATCATAGGATGCATTGCCATTGCCCCGTTATTGCCGGTCGGAATCATGCCAGCCGGTGCCATCATGGGAGCCATAGCGGGATTCATCATGGGGGCTTGTCCAAACGAACCTGCCGGAAGTATCGTCATCTGCGGCTGATTCCCGCAGCGGCACCGAATTATTCCGCAATTGGAATGGTCAGGCGGTGTCGATACAAGAAGCATACCGTTTTGAAGTTGCTGTACGCTGACACCGTTGCTGTCGGTTCCATTGAAACCGGCATTCATCGGATAACCTTGAAAACCCTGCGGCGGCATCCCAATAGGACTAAATCCGACTTGCATAGTGCCGCAGCGTCCGCTTTGATTTATCGAACCGTTAAACTGCGGATTATTACCCATCGGTATGCTTCCCGCTTTGAATAACGGCGAACTGAACGACCAAGCCGCCGGTGCCTTTGCCGGTTTTTGACAGAAGAAGCCGCTTTGTTCTATCGAATCATCCAAATCGGAATAAGGAATTGCCGAAACTACTTCCTCGTTGTTAGACGCAAAATGGATAGACGAATCAGCCGGTTCTTCCTCGAAGTAACGCAGCAGTTTTCGGGGGCTTTCCGCTAATGCTGCCGGTTCCTGCAATTCAGATGCCTGCTTCATTTCCTCATATTGTTTCTGCGAAGGAAGCCGCTGCGGAATTCTTTTATTCTTGACCGTGTCTTTCTCTTCAACTTGCGGTTCGACAACCGGATACACGGAATGTCCAACGGGCTGAAACGATGTTGTTGCCGGTACCTGATACGAAGGAAACGGCGTATAAGTTGCAACAAACGGTGAAACCATACCGCCGCCGGATTGAATGAAACCGGTGTCCGCCGCATTGCCGCTCTTCGCAGCCTTTTTGTATTCAATGCTTTCAGGCAAGACAACATGCGGAACTAATTCGTGCCGAACTACCGGTGTTGTGCGGGAATTACTTTGCGCCGCAATGGTGTCGGTTTGTACTCCGCCGCCTGCAAAGTAGATGGCAGTCAAACTGAACGAAAGCGACAGAAGACCGGCAATGCCAGCCGCCAATTTGTTCTGTTTCTTGTGCTGCATTATTTTTTCCGATGTATTTTTCATTGTGTTATTCCCCGGAATCAATTTCGTAATGAAACGGTTAGAGCAAAACTGCTCGTTCTCCGAACACGCCTCCATTTTGAAATCGTCTTGTTTTACCGCAGAGTACGAGTAAAGATACCGGATTAAACGATTTTTTCATTTATTACGGTCTAGTTATTCCGTTTTATTGCATTATCCCTGTAATACCGGAATTGCGTAATAATCGGGATGTTTTCGTTATCCGTTTCCTGCCGATTATACCGGCTGTTCCTTTTTGGAAGGTTATAACGGATTTAATTATTTTCCGATGCAGAACTTGCTGAAAATGTTGTCCAGCAAGTCCTCTGTGTGAACAGTACCGTCTATAAGTCCCAGAGAATTAACGGCGGAGCGCGTCTCGGCTGCTAATACTGTTTCGTCAAAGATGCCGCTGCCGCCGGTTAAACCGTTCACCGCACAGCGCAGCGAGGAAACCGCTTGCGCTAATGCGTCACAGCAGCGCAGCGCAGTTGAAGGCAAGACGGTTTGTTCCGCATTTTGTATTGTCCGCAGTTGACGCTCAATTTCGCTTTTTAATTCGTCAATACCGAAACCCGTTATCGCGGAAACAGAAACGGTGTTTTCCATATCTTCATGTATTTGAGCGGTTTTATCGGACTTCGTGAAAACAGTAATAATACGTTTTTTTGTTTCGGTTTGCGGAATTTCGGAATTACATTCGCAGCATTCGATTACAATATCTGCTTGCGGCAAGCGTTCTTTTGCTTCTTTTTGACCGGGTAATTGGGTGTCCGTGTTTTCGTCAATTCCGGCAGTATCGATAAGGATACAATCAATTCCGCCGAAGGAAATCGCCGCTTCGAGATAATCACGGGTTGTACCGGCAGCGGGTGAAGTTATCGCTTTCTGCTGTCCCAGTAAGGTGTTGAAGAGGGTACTCTTTCCGGCGTTGGGCAGCCCGCTCAAAACGATGAGCGGTTTTTCATTGCCGCAGTTCCGCAATTCCATTTTTTGCTGCAACGCCAACGTTTCACGTAGTGCGGTTTCCAGTATGCCGAGCAATTCTTCTTTCGTGATAAAATCGATATCTTCTTCGGCGAAGTCCAGACCGGCTTCGAATCGGGAAAGGGCATCGAATAAGTCAAGCCGAATCTGTTTCAGCGGCGCGGCAATTCCGCCTGCGAGTTGCTGCAACGCTTTTTCGAGCATTTCAGAATTCTCCGCTTCGATTACGCCGAGAACGCCTTCTGCCTGCGTTAAATCAATTTTACCGGAAAGAAAAGCCCGAAGTGTGAATTCCCCGTGACCGGCAGGGCGTGCAAGACCGGAGCGGCAAACCGCTGTTGTTATTGCGTCAAGCACCGGAGGTGAACCGATGGTATGAATTTCAACGGACTCCTGACCGGTATAACTTTTTCCGTTTTGCCAGTGGAAAATCTTTGCCGGAACTGGAACGGAATTATCCCAAGGAAAGAGCGAACCGGTTTGAACGAATGTTTCACCATCGCCGGCAGCGGTATCGTCAATATCCGGTTGAAACAACCGGCGGACGGCAAGCAGTGAGCCGGTGCCGCTTAATCGGAGTATTCCGCGAAAGGCACCGCCCGCTGCTGTTGCTTTTGCGATGATTACTTCTTCAAAGTTCATTCAAGTGAAGGAAACTACGGAAAAAATGTCGTCAATCGTAACGGCATTTAATCATCTTCATACTGCGTCATAAAAGCGGCAAGTGCCTTACATCTGCCCGGCTTTTGCAGTTTTTCCACTGCCGATTGTTCAATCTGACGCACACGTTCCCGCGTCACTTGAAAAATCTTACCGACTTCTTCCAGCGTGTATGAATAACCGTTCTCAAGACCATAACGCAGTTTAATAATCTCGCGTTCCCGATGAGTCAGCACTTGCAGAAGTTTGTCAATCTCACGGCGGAGAAATTTGTTGGAAGCAAGACGCTCCGGTCTGACAGTACATCTATCTGCTATGAATTCGCTGAAATAACTGTCTTCACTTTCACCTACCGGATGTTCCAAACTAACCGGATTGCTGCCTAGCAGTAAAACACTCCGCACATAATCGTCATCCATACCGGCAACTTCTGCAATTTCGCGGATGCTCGGTTCGCAGCCCTCCCGCTGGTATAAATTTCGGGCAACGCCGCGCAACTTGGTCAAGATTTCTATCATATTGACCGGAATGCGAATCGTTCGCGATTGTTCGCTAATAGCCCGCGTGATTGCCTGACGAATCCACCACGTAGCATAAGTCGAAAACTTGAAGCCGCGCCGATATTCAAACTTGTCAACCGCACGCATTAAACCGGTGTTGCCTTCCTGAATCAAATCGAGGAAGTGCAGTCCGCGATTGCGGTACTTTTTCGCAACGGAAATAACAAGACGAAGGTTGCTTCTTGAAAATTCGCTCTTCGCTTGTTCATACTCGGAAAGAAAGTGCCGCATTTTCACACAGCGGTTTCTTAAACAGCGCGGGCTTTCCTGCGTCTTTTTGATGAGATGCCGCAGTTCCTTCCGCAGCATTGTCCGCCGGTCAGGAAGCATCTTGACGCTCTTGTCATTCAAAATTTGCTGTATTTCGTCCATTCGTTTCGACATTGCTTCTAACTGTTTCATCAAGGCGTGAATCCGCCGATTGCGCAAACTCAATTCTTCAAGAAGTGTGACAGCGCGGCGGCGGCGAAGCATGAACTGCTTCTTCGCTTCAGCATAAACATTTTTCGGCGTTGCGATGTTCGTCATTATTTCAAAGTTGAGCGTCATCGATTCAATCATCGGCGCAAGCGTCTGAAGATGATGCGGCATACGCAACTTTATCTGCTCCTTGGAAAGACGTTCCGAAAGCGTCATCTTAATTGTGCGTTCAAACGCTAAATCACCGGTACTGACTTTATGCAATGCGTCAAACGCTTCCTGCAAAGCAAACGGTGAACCAAGAACACAGCGGCGGAAGAGCCGCCGATATCTTTCAATCTGTTTTGATAACACGACTTCCTCTTCTTTACTTAACAAAGGAATGTTTGCCATCTGTGAAAGATACATCCGAATCGGGTCAGCACACCAGCGTTCCGGTTCATTCGGAAACGCTGCCAGCATATCTTCTGCTTCTTTTTCTTCATCGGTTTTCTTATCGTCTAAATTAAAGAGCGACTTAACAGCGGTCAACGCGGCATGACGTGAAGAAAACTTGCCGGTGATAATTTTGCCGGTCTGATTTTCCGCCGGAGTTTCAGCGGTCATCGCTCTTGCCTTATCGGTTCCGCGTTCAATGCCGAAGTCCTCGTCCTCGTCATCATCAGAAGGTTCCGGCTGATTAGAATATCCGTTGAAGGCGGCATGAAATGCATAGCAATCATCGTCTTCCGAAAAGCGGCTGTTCGCAATCGGCAGCAAACTCATCGCTTCAGAGAGCCGAAGCATCTCGCCGGTATCATCCTCGCTGACAGAACTGATTATTTCGTCCAAATCGACCGGTCTGTTTTCGTTTTCAAACAGTTCCGCTGATTTTGTATCAGTCGATTTGTTTTCTGCTGTTTTACCAGCAGAATTTTTAGTACGAAGGGAACGAGCGGGGGCGGGAACTTCCGTCATCCTTGACATAAAACAATCTCCATATTGTTGTTGAAACAAAACACAAACTAAACCGGAACTGTTCCGATTAAGAATACGGGGTTTTTATCTCTTCCTGACTTTTGCGCAGTGCTTCATACATCTGGCGCAGTTTAATTTTTTCCTCTTCTTCGGAAAGCACACCTTGCTGTACAAGAGACATAGCAGTCATTTGACTGTGTTCTTCTTCACGGCGGCGGTATGCTTCAATCACTTCTCCGATAAGTTCCATTTTTAATTCAGACGGTAATTTCAGCGGTAATTGCATCGATTCGTTGATAGCGTCAACTTCTTTGTCGCGATATCCTTCCGATGTTTTGCTGCCGTTAATACCGATTATTTTATTTTTAATTTTTTCCGCAGCGGTCTCTGCTAAATCATCAAGATATTTTTTCATTTGCGGGTCATCAAATGCTGTCAAAAGCCGTGCAAAGGTCGCCAACTTGTCGTGTTCAACAATGTCAGACGCTTTTTGATAAATTATCTGCGTCAGCGGAGAACGGCAGCAGTCAACGGGAATTGCCTTCCAAAATTCATAAACCACCGTCGGGTCACTTAACAGCAATTCGAGCATTTCCGTTTCAACATCGTCGGGCATCAAATCGTTATTATCCCAATGAGTGAAAATTGATTCGCTTGCCGAGATGTTTGATTCTGATTCATACTGATTCGGCAATTCGTTTCTCGTTCCTTGTCGTTCATTAGCGATGCGCAATTCTTTTAATCGTGAACGGACAATTTGCTCTTTGGTATTAAAACGGAGAGCAAGATTTTGAATCATTTTTTCAACACGCAGCGCAATCGGGTCATTCAATTTATTTTTCGCAGCGGGTGCTTTTGCTAATAACATTAAAACAGTATTCAGAGCGTTTGTTGCGCCGACTATATCCCGCTGCAAGTCGATACCTTGTACTGCTGTCCGAATTGCATGTTCAAAAACATCAACGGCATGTTTCTGAAGTAATTCCGCGAATGCTTCTGCGCCGTATTGCTTGAGATAGTCCGCTGGGTCAAGACCGGCAGGCAGTGTCACCACTGACATATCCGCACCTTCACTGACAAAATGTTCGAGGACTTGCGCCGCTCTTTTCTTTCCGGCATCATCGCCGTCAAGAACGAGATACATCTTATCGGCATAACGTTTTAATATCTGAACGTGTGCTGCCCCCAGTGCGGTGCCGAGAACCGCAACGGCATTGCTAAATCCGAAGCGATGCGCCGTGATAACATCGGTATAACCTTCCATTATCAAAACGCTTTTCGTTTCCTTGATTTTCTGCTTTGCCTGATGCAGACCGTAAAGTAATTGATGCTTTGAAAACAAGAACGTTTCCGGCGAATTGATATACTTCGCCTGACTGTTCAGTTCAATGCCCGGAATAAGCCGACCGCCGAAACCGACTGCGCGTCCTTGCGCATCCAATATCGGAAACATTAAACGTCCGTGAAATCTGTCGTAATACTTTTGTGAAGCGGGATTATCTTTGCGCACCAGATTGCCGAGTATTTCCAACACTTGCATCCGCTGCGCCGAATGTTTGAGTTTATCCGCAACGAGTCCGATATTGAGCGGAGCATAACCGAGTTGAAACGTTTCGATGTCTTCGTCCGATATGTTTCGTTCTTGCAGATATTTTCTAACCGGTTCTGCTTCTTCCGATTCAAGTAAAGCACTATGATACACACCGGCAATCCAATCGGCGGCGCGCAATAAATCCTGCTTCGATATTTCTTTCGGCGGCTCTTTTACATCGTTATTGTTTGCATCATCAGGAACCGCAATTTTTTTGCGTTTCGGCTTTGGAATAACGATACCGGCTTTTTCCGCAAGCAGTTCCAACGCTTCTTTGAAATCAATGTTTTCGACTTTCATTGTGAACGAGAAAACATCGCCGCCGATGTCGCAAACCCAGCATTTGTAAGTTTGCCGGTCAGGATTAACCTGCAAACTAGGTCGTGAATCACTGTGCCAAGGACAGAGCCCGACTAAATTCCGACCAGACCGCCGCAGCGGAACATATTGCGAAATGATGTTCACAATATCTGACGCGCCGCGGACACGTTCTTTTATGCTGTCGTCAAACGTAAAGGACATTAGGGACTGCCGGATACATAAACATCCGGAAAAATTTCTCTCCAAAATCCAATGCACCGGACAGCGGGAACTGTCTATTGCATCGGGTAATTTATACTGTTGCGGATACGATGATGTTTCAAATAACTGCGGGAAACAACGATTCAAAACAAAGCATCTGTTCAAGTAAGGAAAGTATAGAGAAATTTGAAAAACACGTCAAGAGCAATTTTTTGCATCGATGAACTAATTTTTTTCGTTCTTGCAACGAAAGAGCGAAATCAATAGAATACGTATGTTTTATGATTGTAATTGTGTCACATTAGGGCAGTTTGTCATGAGAAATTTTCAGCATGGAACGCTGTTGTATCTTACCCTTGTTTTCTGTTTTATCTTTTGCCCGTATCTTTCGGCAAGAACGGCAAAGGTCGTTCTCAAAGACGGCAGGATTTACGAAGGACGCATCGCCGAACTTTCCAAAGTTGATGAGAAAGCCGAAGATGTCGGCAAAGTAAGAATTAAACTCATCATTATGCTCGAAGACGGACTGCGGTATGTCTATTTCCCTAAGTACAATATACAGCCGGATTTAAAGCCGGAGCCGTCTGCCGAATCCAATGAGATATTCAAAACCGGTATTCAGTATTCACGGGAAGGACGCACGCCGGAAGTTCTCGGAGAATACAATCCGTTTATCAATTTCGACCGTTTCGGACGGCGGCTGTTACCGCTGCGGCACTACGGCGGTACAGAATATGTTTCGCAAGGTATAACGGAAATAACGCCGCAGTATATTCGTGTCCGCGGAATACATATCAACAACAATCCTTTCGTCTGGGATATGCGCCTAGCAACGAACAGTTTGCCGCGGGAACAGTTGACACCGATTCTGATGAATCGGATTGACCAGAAGAATTACGATGACCGGGTTCGTCTTGTCCGGTTTTATTACCAGGCAAATCAATATGACAACGCTGTCGAGGAATTAGACGGCATTCTACACGATTGGGGCGACTCGCCGGAAGTCAAACAAAAGTTGAGCGGCGTTACCCGAATGATTGATTTACAACGGCATCGCCGTTGGCTTGACGAATTGGACCAGCGTTATAAGGCGGGACAGTTTCAACTCGTAAAAAAATTTCTGCTCGAATTAGATGCGAAAGAGGATTTGCCGGAACAACTTTTCATGACCGTGCGGCGTATGCTGCAACGTTATAATGATTACGATAAACAGCGGGCAGAAATAATTTTGCGGCTGCGTTCCTTGTACGATAAGTTGCCGAAAGAGGAAAAAGACGAGCGGATACTGCCGATACTTGCCGAAATTGAAAAGGACTTATCATTGAGTACCATCGAGCGGCTGTCCGCCTTTCAACTTTATGCTGACGAAGGAAGTATTACCGATTCCGAAAAACTGGCAATCGGTATAACGAATTGGTTTGCGGGTGCCAATGCGGATAATCGGCGTTTAACAACGGCGGTGACGCTGCCGGAAGTCCGCTCATTGGTTCTCGAATATCTTCAAAGCGGCGATGATGTTCTAACACAGAAAGAAATTATCGAAAAGTTAAAAACGCTGGAAGCCGCAAAGCCGGATATTATCGCAAAGGTTTTGTATTATCTGAAACCGCCAAAGGCAAACCCAAAAGACGAACCGGAACGACCTGGTTACTATCGTTTCGAGATTGATAGTCCGCTTGCCGGTACTGTTGCGAAGTTGGACTATGTGGTGCAACTGCCGCCGGAATACGACCCGAACCGCCGCTATCCGATGCTTGTAACTTTGAATGGATTGTCAGCAACGCCTGACTCGCAGATTGATTGGTGGGCGGGAACTTGGCGCGGCAATGAACGCTACGGACAAGCATCGCGGCACGGTTATATCGTGATTGCTCCGAATTGGAATCCGCAAAAACTGCTTGAGTATGATTTTTCGGCATTGTCTCACGCAGCGGTTTTATATGCGGTGAAAGATGCGTTTCGGCGTTTCAGTGTTGATACTGACAGAGTATTTATTACCGGTCATGGCTTGGGCGGAACGGCTGCCTGGGATATTGCGCTGGCGCATCCCGACCTTTGGGCGGGAGCAATTCCGTTTAATGCGATTGCTTCGAAGTATATCATTGCTTATCAAAAGAATGTGCAGCATGTGCCGTTTTATCTGATAACCGGTGAATTGGAAGGTGCGGCAAACTCCGCTATTTTCAAGTTTAACGCAATGGTGTATAACCGCTATCTTGCACAGCAGAGCAAACCAAACGAGGTAACCGTTGTGCGATTCATCGGACGCGGCATGGAAATGTTTCCCGACGAAATTATCCGCCTGTTTGAATGGATGAAACTGCATCATCGCAATTTTGAACCGCTGGGGTTTGAAGCCGAAACGATGCGTCCGTGGGATAACTTTTTCTGGGGCGTTGAGTTAGGAAATCTCGCGAAAGACAAGCCGGATTATGTCCGCGATCCAATGTTTTTTCCTGATAAGGGCGGTTTGCCGAAGAATATGATTCAGGTATCAATGAAGCAAATGAAGGCGAACAATTCTGTGCAGTTTAATGTCGGACCGAAACTGCCGAATGTTGTTATCTATTTGACACCGAATATCATTGATTTCAATGCAAAAGCGTCTGTGAAAGTCGGCAATAAGGATTACCATCCAAAGAACGGTTATGTTGAACCGAGCATTGAAGTAATGCTTTATGACGCAAAGACCCGCGGTGACCGGCTGCATCCGTTTTGGGCGCGATTGGACGGAAAGTAACAAAATCAGAGCGGCGGGCATACGCCCGCTGGTTTTGCCGAAAATAATTTTTCGACTTTCTAGATTTTTTTGCAAAAATATGTTAGGATAGAACGTATTAAAGTTATCCTGCCTATCCCCCTTTCAGGAGAAAATATTTTGGAACCTTCAGAATCTCCCCGCAATTTCGGCGTTGAACCGCGAATTGCAGCGTTATATTTGGATTATCTCCAACATCACGATTTACAGAAACTGTTCGAACAGGTTCACCGGTATTACGAATTGCCGACGCTGTATCGGGTTTGCTATTCGCAACATGTCAATGCGCGCCGCGCCGCCGCTCATGTTCTCGGTTTTATCGGCGATTACGATGCAAATCCGCATCTCGGTAAATTACTGAGGGACTCCGACCGCAGCGTACAACTGCTTGCCGAAAACAGCATCAAAAACGTTTGGACTCGCTTCGGAACCGAACAAGAACGGCGGGAACTCCGAAACATCATGCGGATGATTAACAAACAAGAGTATTCCGAAGCAATACGTCTTGCCAACATTGTGCTGGAAAATTCGATGTTCTTTGCAGAAGTTAGAAATCAGCGGGCAATCGCATTGTTTGCAATCGGGGACTTTCAGAACGCAGCCGAGGATGCTTCCATCGTTCTCGATTTGAATCCCTATCATTTCGGAGCGGCAGTCGGAATGGGACATTCATATCTGCAAATGGGAAACAAGGAATTAGCGGCGGCGTGTTTCCGGCAGGCATTGCGAATCAACCCTTGCCTCGAAACTGTGCGCCGGCATTTATCGCAGATAGAGCAGCAGAATTTCGGCTAATGCAAACCCCGTATTTTTTCGGTCTGATAGCGGCATGTTTTTTCGGAATGTCGAAAACCGGTGTGCCGGGCATCGCAATGCCCGGTGTGCTGTTAATGGCTCACGCCTTTCCGGGTGCCGAAAAACTTTCAACCGGCGCAGTTGTTCCGCTGCTGGTTGCGGCGGATTCCTTTGCCGTCTGGTATTACGGAAAAGATGCCGACTGGAAACGCATATATCGTCTTTTGCCGTCCATTTACGTCGGACTGCTTGCCGGTACTGCCGCTCTCTGGGCAATGAACGATTCGCAATTCAAAATCGTTCTCGCCGTGATGGTGCTGACGCTTATTGCTTTTGAAGAGACCCGCAAACTTTTACGGTGGAATGCGGTACCTCATTCGCCGTTTTTTGTGCAGCCGGTTGGTTTTTTCTGCGGTTTCACAACATTGGTCGGCAACGCAGCCGGTCCCGTGATGAGCGTGTATATGTCGGCGCAAAACCTGAAAAAGTCCGACTTCATGGGAACATGGGCGGTGTTCTTTTTTATCATTAACGTCTCCAAGTTTCCGCTCATCGGCGGCTGCGTTCCGGGCTTGCAAATGATAACGAAAGAAACGCTGCTTTTCGATTTGTCGGTATTACCCGGCGTGCTGGTCGGCGTTGTTATCGGAAGAAAAATCTATAAACTGATTCC
>WRCR01000069.1 GCA_009783865.1 Planctomycetaceae bacterium
CCTGAAAAACGGATTAGGTTTAGTACACAATCCATTATCAGAAAAGAACTTGCGTCTGACAATACCAGTTTTACGTTTTACAAACTACTGATGATACGAAAAACTTGAGGAGAAAAACCATGAACCTCCGCAGCGTGACAATCTGGACTATGAGAGTGGTGCTGATTGCATCATTTATGATGGTCTTTGGCTATTTTCTTTTTCGTGAATCTCATTACTCAAACTTTTCGATATTAACGGGGATTGTTCCTTTGACGTTAGGTTGTGTTGTACTCAATTTTCCGCTGCTTGTTTCAGTGGTTATTTTGCGGTTTGTAAAACACTCGGTTTCTCTGATTATTCTGCTTCTGTCAACGGTTTTGTTCGGCATTGGAATGTCTTATGCTCTATACGAAACTTGGGGGTATTACGAATGTATGAGCGGAATACAATTCTTCGGTGTTTCCTACGGTTCGTTGTTCAGTTACATGATTCCCGCTTGGATTATCGTCATATTTGTTGAAAAGCGGAATCGCAAAAAGAGTGCTGAACCGGATAATAGCCGCAGTACCGGCTAGAGCGTTTTTTGTATTTGGTGTGGACAAATTCCCGTCACCCCCGCGAATGCGGGGGGCTAGAGAATGGACATGAACCCTTTGCGTCTAGATTCCCGCTTTCGCGGGAATGACGAAAGTGAATTCCACCAGTCCACACCAATGCCTGATATGCTCTAAATGTTTAACCGCATTTCTTTCTTCTGCAAACCAAACCCAGCAGCGTAATAACGAAAGCAAGAGCAGCCGCGCCGCTTGCTGCCGGCAAACGGCATCCATCCGCTGTCGGTTTTATCGGCAGTGCTGCCTTTTTTCGAAGTTGAATCTGCATCGGACCGTTTATTTCCGTCTGCAACATTATTACCCTATTCGACAGTAAGTCCAACACGCCGTTAATCCGCTTTAGTTGGTCTGTCTGAAAGGTAAGGTCAACGATTTTTGTCGTTCTGGAATTTACGGCATTAATTTGGTCTTTGTAGCGTTGCCAAAGATTTTCAACGTATATCTCTAAAGTCCGAATCTCCATGCTTTTTTCCCAGATTTTCCGTTCTATGTCGGAAAGTATTAACTTCATCGCATCTCCGGCGGAATTTTCCGTTAACGACTTTCTCCGCTCCTCAATACGTTTTGTTATCGCGTCGATTTTATCTTTCAACGCAAGAATTGAAGGGTCGTCTTTTCCGGCAACTTCCTTTTTTGCTTCCGACTGCATTTCCAAAACGGAACGGCTGTCATTCAACTGTTTTAACAATTGGTCGTTTGCGATAACATTGCTAATTGCCATCGGCGACAAACTTTCTTTGCCGGAATCGCTTTTCATCTCGTGCAGCATTTTCTTTTCTGCCTTCAATGCATCAAGTTTTGACTCTGCGAGATAGAGATCACGCTGCAAGGATTCACCATGTGCAAAACCGCCGCTCATTCCGCCTTCCATACTGGCAGTACCGCCTTTTTTCGCCGCCTCTTCCATTTTGGAGCGGATTTCGTCCTGCAAAAATCGGGCGTTCGCCTGATGCCGATTCAATTCCAGCGTCAACTGTTGCAGCATTATTCTGTGCCAGTCCTGCGATTGCGTCTCTATGTATTCAAGATAAGCGTCCACAACAGCATTGACGATAATTTCCGAAGACGACGCATCATTGGTGCGAACCGAAATACTGAAAAGTTCCGAATTTTTCGCCCGGTTAAATCTAATACGATTTGTCAGATAATCCTGTTTATAAATTTGTGACTTGATACAGTTAAGATTGGCAACTTTCGGAGCTTCTAATACTTTGTCAACAATCAGCGGACTTTTTATTAACGAAAACTGCGTTGCCACCAAGGTTTGAAGTTGACTCGGCTCTTTTTCTTCAAAAACGTAGACCGGCTTTCGCGAAAGAACCTGTATCCACGCTTTCGATTCGTATTTCTTCGGATAAGTGAAAAAGACGACGGCAAATACAACCGCAGCAGCGGCAATGCTAAACATCAGTCGAAAAAAGCATCTCATAATAAAAATCTCCTATTTGATTTTTCTGTTTTTTCCCCGTAAAATACCTATATTGTATTTTAGTTTAATTCATTCACAGGGAAAATCAAATGTCCAACGTACCGGCACCGCTTGAAAAACGCAACTACCTGCTTGCTCAAAAAGTTGTCAAAGCATTAGAAAACCGCCATTTCGCTGCGTGGTATTTCAAGACCTCGGCGGAAGCCGTTGAAAAAATCCTTTCGCTGATTCCCGAAAAGAGTACCGTCGCTTGGGGCGGTTCCGTGACTCTCCATAAAACCGGTGTCATTCAAAAATTGAAGGAAGGAAATTACAGCGTAATTGACCGTGAGTCCGCTCCGACACCGGAGATTAAAAAGAAATTGTCCCGCGATGCACTGTTGAGCGATACTTTTCTTTCCGGTGTCAACGGCATCAGTGAAGACGGACAACTGGTCAACATTGACGGCTTCGGCAACCGCGTCGCCGCTACCATTGCCGGTCCCGAACAGGTTATCCTCGTTGCAGGCATGAACAAAGTCGTTAGAACAGTTGAAGACGCATATTCCCGCGCCAAGTATTATGCCGCCCCCGTCAATGTGCAGCGGTTTAACTTGAAAACCCCTTGTGCTTCAACTGGTTCCTGCGCTCATTGTTCGTCCGATGACTGTATCTGTTCCTACATTGTTACAATGCGGAACTGCCGACCGGCACAGCGGATTAAAGTTATCCTTATCGGTGAAGAATTAGGGTTTTAGCAGGAAAGACCGGTTTAAGAAATGCTTCATAACCGACTTATTTTCGGAACTATAATCATAGCGGGTGTGCTGCTTCTGTGCGCTCTCGATTTGTATATTTCCCGCTTCGGGCTGATGCGGGAAATTGTCTGGCTGCCGCGCGGTGTTGTTCTGATACCGTTTTATCTGGTATGCATTTATTATCTAACAGGCGAAGTTCTCCGTATTCTTGCCGCTGCCGGTCTGCATCCGCTAAAGTCAACGGTTTATTTTGGAAACCTTCTTATCGCAGCGAGTTGCTGGCTAGCCAATGTTTTTCAGCAGTACAAGTTGGAAATTCTCGGCGAAACCATTTCGAAACACGGCTGGGAATGGTCGTCCACAGCAAGTTTTTTTACTCTGCTGGCAGTTGCCGCCGGAATTATAATATGCTTTTACGGCGAAATGCAGCGGTATTCCCATCCCGGAGGAGTTACCGTCAATCTTGCGGGCGCGGTTTTCGCAATTACTTATATCGGGCTTCTTTCGTGCTATATGATACAACTTCGTATGGCTTACGGACTTGCGGCAATTCTTTCGCTTGTTGTTGCGGCGAAGATGTGCGATATCGGTGCCTACACAGTAGGACATTTAATAGGGCGGCACAAGATGACACCGGTGTTGAGTCCGAAAAAGACAATTGAGGGCGCGCTCGGCGGCATTCTTTTCTGCTGTGCCGGCACCTACGTTTGGTTCAGTGTTGTTCTGCCGGTTTACGCTAACATTTTTTTGGAGGTGTCTCCGTTTTCAAAGACACCGTGGTATGGCTGGATTCCTTTCGGGATTGTGGTCGCCCTTGCCGGAATGACCGGCGATTTAGCCGGTTCGCTCATCAAGCGCGACAGTCAGATGAAGGACTCCGGCGATTTGCTTCCGGGCTTCGGCGGTATCCTTGACGTTTTTGATTCACTGCTAATGGCTGCGCCGGTAGTATATTTTTTCTGGGCTTGCGGCATTGTTTGTCCGGGATACCACCGCTGAAGCGGTTTCTTTCGAGAAGGGAAACCGGAACACTATGAATTATATTCGGCGGTTTATCATATCATTGATTTGTAACGCAATACTGCTTTTTCTCAAAATAGATGGTATAATAACGGCTATGATTACTCTACGCTTTTTTCACGTCTGTTTTTTCGTCCTTTTGGGCAGTACTTTTCTGTGCCGCGCAGCGGATGATGCCGTCCCTGCAACACCGGCTGCAACACTGCCGGAAAACCGGTTCGAAGCATTTTTCGCCGACGGTGAAACACAAACCGGAAACATCATTGCGATGGATTCGGAAAAACTGCTTTTGTCGGAAGACGGAAAAACACAAACGATTCCGCTGGAACGGCTGGAAGCACTGCAAAACAGCAGTGAAAATCCGTTTCAAATGGTTCTTTCAAATCGGCAGAGCCCCGATATGCCGTACCCGCCGACGATGCAGCGTAACCAGCGGCAGCGCAACCAAAGAATCCGACCGATAATACCGCTTCTAAATGCTAATAAAGCAGTTGCCGAGAGCAAGCCGAAAATCAGTTATCCCGCTTCCGTTATCGTTTTAACACTGCGGGACGGCAGCCGACTCATTGCAGAAAAAATCACAATGAAGGGGCAAACGGTTCAATGTACTCCGCTGTCATTGTCTAATGATAAAAAAAATGCTGCCGAAGTTCAATTTTCCGTCCAGCAACTCGCTTCGGTACGTTTCGATGTAAAATCGCTGGAATTGGTTTATACTCCGCCGGAACAGTGGACGAAAATCGCCGATGCCAAAGACCGCAAAGCCGACAAATTGGTCTTCGGGCAAAACGACACCCTCGATTTTTACGAAGGAGCAATTACCGAAATCACGGCGGACAAAGTGATGTTCGCCTCTGACGGCGAAACATTGCCGGTTCCGATTCGGCGGATAACCGGTCTGATTTTATTTAATAACACGGAGGAAAATAATAGCCGCACGCCGAAGGGTGACGGCGAACCAATACTCGCTCATCTTTCCTTGTGGAACGGAACGGAGATTGCGCTGAAAACAATTTCCTTTCGGGACAATGAATTTTTCGATTGGACTTCGGCGAGCGGAATCAGCGGCTCGGTTTCAGGCAGCGAGATTGACCGGTTCGAATTCGGACTGGACAACTTTTGGTTCGTTTCCGATTTAGAACCGATGTCGGTGCAGCATCAGTTTCCGTTTAACTGGAAAACCGGCGGTGAGAACAGTACGTTCATCAACTTGCAGCGGACTTTTTTCGACAGCCGATTTCGTCAACCCGATGAGACGGAACAGGCAAACGTTTTAGCCGCGTTGACCGTTTTGCCGGTTAATGATGCCCGATTGAAAAACATCAGTAATCCGCTGCCCGGTTTGGAAGGCGTGCAATTAGACGGCACGGTTTATCAAAACGGTTTATCAATTCCGACCGGCACTGTTTTGGAGTACAAAATCACGGAGAACTTCGCTTCATTGCGCGGCAGCGCGGGTATTGATGACCGATTGCGTCCGCAGGGTAATGTCCGTTTTGTCGTTCAAGCAAATGAAACGCTGCTTTGCGATTGGATTATCAAGGGATATGAACCGGCGAAGCAAATCCGGTTTGATTTACCGCAAGGGACGAAAACACTGCGGATTTCCGTGCAGGACATCAGCGGCATTGCCAATCCGTTTGCAGTCGGCGTTGGAAATTTGAAACTGGTTAAGTGAAGTTTTATGAGCGAACCAAAAGAAAAACAAAAAGCGTGGGGCGGTGTTTTTACCGAAGATACCGATAAAGAAGTCGAAATTTTTACCGAAAGTATAAGTTTCGACAAGCGGCTTTATCTCGCCGATATACAAAGTTCAACCGCTCATGCAAGAATGTTGATGAATTGCGGCTTGCTGACTTCCGATGAGTTTTCGCAAATCGAAAACGGTTTAGCAGAAATCCGCAGCGAAATCGAAAACGGTACTTTCAAATACGATATTGCGAAAGAAGATATTCATCTTCACATTGAAAGTGCCTTGACGGAAAAAATCGGCGATGCCGGTCGGAAACTGCATACCGCAAGAAGCCGAAACGACCAGGTTATTACTGACCTTCGTTTGTGGATACGTGACGGCATTGACAGAGTTGACGCACTTTTAATCAACTTGCAGAAAGCGTTTGTGGGAAAGTGCGATAAGGACTTCGATGTGATATTGCCGGCATATACTCACACACAGCGGGCGCAGCCGGTTCTCGCGCCGCATTACTATCTTGCGTATTGCGAAAAGTTTGAGCGGGACCGGCAGCGGCTGCTTGATTGCCGCAAACGAGTTAATGTGATGGGACTCGGCTGCGCCGCCGTTGCCGGTACGAGTATTCCGATAGACCGCAATAAGACGGCGGAAGAACTCGGCTTTGAATCGATTGCTGCGAACAGCATCGATGTTTCCAGTGACCGCGATTTCGTTCTTGAGACGGCATTTTGCCTTTTGGAAATTGCACTGCATTTGAGTACGCTTGCCGAGGAGTGGATTTGGTGGTTCACTTCGGAATTCAGATTCATAACACTTCCGCAGAAGTTCTGCACGGGGTCTTCCATTATGCCGCAGAAAATCAATCCTGATGTATTGGAATTGATTCGCGGCAAGACAGCCCGTGTTGCGGGTAATCTGCAAACGCTGGCGGTTCTCGTGAAGGGTTTGCCGCTTGCGTATAACCGTGATTTGCAGGAAGACAAGCAGCCGATTTTCGATTCTTTTGATACGGTGGAGGCGGCGTTGTCGCTTGCCGCTCCGCTTGTTGAGGGAATGGAATTGAACCGCGATGTGATTGCCCAGCGGCTGGAGTTGGGTTATCTTGACGCAACGACGCTGATGGAACATCTGATTATACAAGGGGTTCCGCAGCGGACGGCGCACGGCATTGTGGGCAAAGTTGTCCGTTATACGATGGACAAGAACGTCCCATTGGCTAAGTTGACGCTGGCTGAATTTCAAGCGGTGCATGCCGGTTTCGATGAGTCGGTTTATACGGTGCTTGGTGCGAAGAATGCAGTATCGGCGATGCGGTCTTATGGTTCGACTTCGCCGGAAGAAGTGCGAAAACAGATTGAAAGGTGGAAGGAAAAAGTTAATACGAGCCGCCAGTGATAACTGGCGGTTTATTTCCGGCGACAATTTACATTCCGACTTGATATTCGTTCATCGTATCTGCTCCATATACTCCATAATGCGACCAAGCGAGACGATTTACCTTGTCAAAGTCCGCTTCGTTCAAAACGGTAAAAGGATAACTATCATCGCCCATAAAAAAGAAAGTCAGGCGGTTTCCAATCTTTTGCAGTTCCTTGTCAACGGCTTTGAAAAGCAGCAGAATGTAATCGCCTCGTCCGAGTTTTTTCCAATCAAGCGATGCGTCAAACTTTTCTGTGTCCCATTCAAAACCGGTGATATTCCGTGATTGAAGCAGTTGACCGACGAATTGTGCGACATCTCCGGTTTCATCTTCTCCTGACCAATCGACACGGAACATTACATTTTTGTCTTCGGCAAAGAGCAAAAACATAACGGCAAGACAATCATCAATTTCGGAGTCATCGCCGCCCTGTTGAATTTCTTTCAATTCTGCCCAAACCATCTTGAACATTGGATATTTCTCAAGGAACTCCGAAGTGTTCATTTCCTCGTTTTTAGAATCGTCTAACGCCTGCTTGAATTCGGAGTAGTACGAACCGAGACAAACTTCGGCAAATTGAAGCAATTTAGATTGAGTCATTTGATTGGTACTCCCATAACACCATTGATTAAAAAACGTCTAACCGCAGACAGAATTCTACGGCAGCAGAAAGAGAATTTCAATACCCGACAATTTCACAGGTTGAAAATTCCCCCGTCGTTTGATAGAATGAACGAAAACAGATGTTAACCTGATAAAATTTAATTATGATAAAATTTAATTACATCATAATGGAGGAAAAGCAACTATGACAACAATACGTTACAACGTTAACACTGGCGAAAACGGGTCGATTGTAATTCCCGCAACCCCATTTGCCGTTGGAGAAAAAATTGAAGTCGTCCTGCGAACGCCGAGTATGGAAGACCGCCCATCGGACGACGACAGGCAAGTAGATCCGGCAAGAATTTTACCGAATGGTAAAACAGCAGTTGATGACTTTTTGGATTTTTGCAAAAAACTGAATCTGCCGCCGCTGACCGATGAGGAAGCCGAGCAAGCCAAGTGTGATTACCTGATGGAGAAATACGGATGATACGGGTACTGATTGATACCAACATTTTATTAGATGTTTTGTTAAACCGAAAAGAATTTTTGGAAGTTTCCTCTGCGGTCATAAAACTGCTGTTGGAACGAAAATACCGAGGATTTGTTGCGGCGACAACTTTGACAAACATGTATTATATCGTCCGCCGGACAACCGGCAAAACCGATGATGCAATGAGGGTTGTTGACAAAACGTTACAATGGTGCGAAGTTGCTCCGGTCAACCGCAGAGTTCTCGATATTGCTCGGTTCTCCGGCATTCACGACTTCGAGGATGCCGTCCAAGCCGCCGCAGCGCATGATTGTCACATCGACATTGTCGTAACACGGGACAAAACCGGCTTCCTCGACTCCGGCTTAAATGTCTACTCGCCGGAAGAATTTTTGGAAACGCTCATATCGGCAATTTGAAATGAAACAGTAATTTGAATACAACCATGACCAACTTCCTAATCACCGGCGGGGCGGGGACTGAAGTCCCCGCCTCTTTAGTGAGGGATTTATAATCCATGCTTTCTGTCTATTTGTGCCTTTCAAGCAATTTGTTCCGTTTTTTCATTTCTCTTTCAAATCTGCAATCTTGCAAAACGGCAATGCGGACCAAAAGTATCACTATATCAGTAATCGCACCAATAGTTCCAAGACAACCGACATTCTGATTTTCACAATCTGACGATTGCGGTTCTGATAAATGCGGGGCTTGACTTTTCACGTCCAATCCGGCAAAATATAGTGAAAACCGGAGTACCTTCTATGACTGAATTATCTAATTGGGGCTGCGTTCCCGCTCAATGGAAACGAAAACATCTGCTCGCCATCGAGGACTTGTCTGCCGATGAAATCACCTTGCTTCTCAATCAGGCGGAGCGTTTCATTCCCATACTGAAAGAAGGCGACAGGAAAATTCCGCTGCTCACCGGCAAGACCTGCGTGAATCTGTTCTTTGAAAATTCTACGAGGACAAAAACAAGTTTCGCTTTAGCGGCACGCCGGTTAGGGGCTGATGTTGTTGACTTTTCGGCAAAAACAAGCAGTTTGGCAAAGGGCGAAACAATTATCGATACGGCGAAAAACATCGAGGCAATGCAGGTTGACTGCGTCGCGGTGCGTCATTCGTGTCCCGGCTCGGCAAAACTTCTTTCCGAAAATCTGCAATGTCACGTTCTCAACGCCGGTGATGGTCCCCATGAACATCCTACGCAGGGACTGCTCGACATATTAACAATTCGGCAGCATTTCGGGAAAATTGCCGGTCTGACAATCGCATTGGTAGGCGACATCGCTCACAGCAGAACAGCAAGGTCGAACATCTGGGGCTTGAAAGCACTCGGCGCAAACATCATACTTTGCGGTCCTTCTACGCTTGTTTCGCGGCAATGGGAACAATTCGGCATCGAGGTCACCTATTCTCTCGACAATATATTAGACAGAGTTGATGTTTTCAATCTTCTGCGGATTCAATTTGAGCGGCAGGTTGTCCGTCCCTTTCCTTCGGTGCGGGAATACACGCATCTTTATGGAATGGACTCGGTACGTCTTGCGAAAACAAAACCGGAAGCACTGATTATTGCGCCCGGTCCGATAAATCGCGGCTTGGAAGTCACGCCGGAAGTTGCCGACGGTCCCCGTTCTGCGATACTTCAGCAGGTTACAAATGGTGTCGCAGTCCGAATGGCTGCACTGTGGATGTGCTTGAGTAATTGATTTTTCACGATGATATGTAAGACATGATGAAGGAAAAATTCATGAACAAAATAAAAAACTATACGCTTCTAATTATTTCCACCGCAATCGTTTTATCTCTTTGCGGGAAAACAACTTGTTTCGCAGAAGACGAAGCCGTTCTCCTGTTTTACAAATTCAAGGAAGGCGAAATTCTCAAATGGAATGTGCTGCAATCGCAAAAAATTATAACATCCATTCAAGGCAAAACGGTCAAAGTAGAAACATCAAGCCGGTCAGTGAAACTTTGGAAAACAATAAAAGTCAATAAGGAAGAAGCGGTGTTTGAATACTCCGTTGATAATGTCGTGATGAGTCAATCGCAAACGGACAAAGACCCGGCACATTACGATTCAAAAAAGGACAAGGAAATTCCGATGTATTTTTCCAATCTGGAAGGTATGATTGGCGTTCCGCTGGCGAATTTAACTATCACTGCTTCCGGTGAAACAAAAAAGAAAGTTGCGCTTCGGAATTATGCGGCGGCAAATCAGGAACACCGCATCACGATTCCGCTGCCGAAAAATCCGGTGAAAGTCGGCGAAACTTGGTTTGAAGCAATGCCGCTCGAAATTAGTCAGGGTGACGGAACCATCAAGAAAGTCAATGCGAGACAGAAATTCACTCTGGATTCTTACAAAACCGGTGTTGCGAAAATTAATTTTGTTACGCAGATACTAACGCCGCTTTCGCCGCGGGAAGAATCGCAGATACTTGATAAATATACCAGCGGAAATCTTGTGCTGGATTTAGATGCCGGTCATCTCATTTCACAAAAGTCAAAGGTGAACAAACAAGTAGTCGGTTTTCAAGGAGCGTCCGACAATGTACATCATGAGACCGAATTCCGAGAATGCTGCTGCGGTATGAAGTCCTGCGATATTTGCAGTCCGGCACCGTAAAATTACACCGTAAAAATCACGCTGCTCTTCTAACTTCCGTAACCACGCTTTGCAGTTGAATGGTTTTTTCTAAGTCGATGTTCGTAAATGCTGCGTCGAGATGTTTTCCATTTCGGTCGAACAGGTTGAGAACGTTGTCGGCAGCAGACCACACAGCGATGTACTCTCTGGAAGTAAAGCGGTATCCGTAAAAGGATTCTCCGAGCAATAAAATCTGCTGTCCAATGGGTTCACCGCGGTAAAAACTGAATTTGTCCGCTAATTTACGCAGAATTTGCACTACGGGGTCGATGTTTCCGGGAACAATATTTCCCTTTTCCGACGCTATTATTAGGTCTGCAACAGTCATTTTATCCTCGCTTTTGGAGAGTATTCCGAAGTCACCGATTGTATCGGTTATGTCGGCAAAAATATAAAAAACGATTATTCTCTTTCGCGGATAATATCATATAATGGAATAAACTGCAAGTCCAATTTCACCTTTTAACCGACAAAATTCAATGAAGCACTTTCTATCTCTATCGTTCATTTGTTTGTTTTTCGCGGTACAAACCGCAACTGCCGAGATTAAAATCGACTGCGATTTTCCCGGCGGGAATATCAAAGTTGTCAGCATTGACGGCGACAACGTAAAACTGGCGCAAGATTTACGGGACACCGCCGGTTCATGGTTTTACTGGTCGTTCCGCATCAAAGGTGCGGAAGGAAAGACGCTGCATTTTGAAATTCCCAACGTTGTCGGCGCAAGAGGTCCCGCAATCAGTCATGACGGAATTAACTGGCATTGGTTTTCGGATAAAGCCGGTTTCTCAAACAGCAAATTCGATTACACTTTCAAACCGGACGAAAAAGAGGTCTATATTAGTCAGTGTATTAACTACACAGAAAAAAATCTCAATCTGTTTCTTGAGAAACACAAGAATAATCCGGCATTGAAAGTTGAATCTCTTTGCAAGTCCGAAAAGGGACGCAATGTTGAACTTCTGCGAATTAGCGAAAACAAAAATGCGCCGTTCCGGGCTTATTTTTCTTCGCGGCACCATTGCGGTGAAACGATGGGAACTTACGCGATGGAGGGAATCATCGAAACCGTTCTTTCCGACACGGAAGACGGCAAATGGCTGCGGCAAAATTTCGATTTCTTCATGGTTCCGCTTGTGGACAAAGACGGTGTTGAGGACGGCGACCAGGGCAAGAACCGCAAACCGCATGACCATAACCGCGATTATATTCAGCGGCGGTATAACTCTATCAGAGCGATTACGGAACAGGTTCCGAAGTGGGCAGACAATAAACCGCTGTTTTTCCTTGATTTGCATTGTCCGTGGCTTCGCGGCGGTGACGACCCGAAAAATGTCGGAAAAGGAACGAATGAATACTTCTATTTTGTCGAACAAAATAGTGAACACGAAGAAGCACGCAGGAAGTATTTGGTAACAAATGAGCATTTCTATTTTGTCCAGCAAAATACCGGAAACGTTTTGAAGAATGCCCTGAAGCGGTACGCTGAAATACTGGAAAAAGAACGCAAAGGACCGATTCCTATAACGGTATCGAACATACTGCCGTTCGGTGTTTCGTGGAATAATACGGCGAATTACAGCAAGGCGGATGCCGAGTTGCTTTCGTGTGGAAAATGGGGTTCGACACATCCGAACACGGTGTTTTCAAGTTCGACGGAGATTCCGTTTGCTAATGCGGAGGGAGTGGTAGTCGATGCGGACTCCGCCCGCAAACTCGGCAAGGACTTGGCA
>WRCR01000070.1 GCA_009783865.1 Planctomycetaceae bacterium
AGGACTCAGTGACCATGCTGTAATTGTACCATAAAAACGCAGGATTACTATATCTCCGAAATACGCCTACGCTAATTTTTTTGATTTTTTTGATATAATAGCGTATTATGATGTCTTTTGCCCTTATTCCGCTGTTCATATATTTCTTTGTTCTAGCCGGTCTGTCTTTGCGTGAACGTCCAACAGTATTGAACGGTATGCAGGACTGGATGTTGCTCTGCGGCGGTATTGCCGGTCTGTTCGCCTTCGGACCTGGAAAACTGCTCATACCCATGCGGCTTTATTCCTTTTGGGGAATCAGCGTCTGGGCTTTCTGGTTTTTGTTCTATTTCCTGCTCGCTTACATTATCGCAAGACACTTTCTGCCGAAACGCATTGTTATTTACGGGTGTCAGCAAAAAATGCTAATTTCCATTCTCGAAAGACAGGGAAAACAACTCGACCCGAAAAGTACGCTGCAAGGAAACGTATTTTATCTGCCCGTCAGTCAACTACAATGCTGCATCACCGGCAATGTCAGCGGCGGCTTCACCGTATTGACCGCAACGAACCCGAAACAGGACGAAGCGGTCTGGACGGCATTTGAATACGCACTCAAAAATGAATTGGCGCATTGCTTTTCATCGGAGAATCTGCCGACGGAAACAACAGAGTATTACGAAACGCCGAAACGCTGCTTTTTCTTCTGGTTCTCCTGCGGTATTACGGCAGCATTGATTTCTTTTGCTATTCTCGTCTATAATGCAAAAGAACTGCAGGATTGCTTCGTTGATTACTGGTGGTGATAATAATCCTTGGAGAATTTTATATGAATCAAACCATTACTCCTGTAAAAACGGCATCGCTCGGTGTTCTGCTCATTGCCCTTTGGCTGATTGTGCAGGGCGTTTTTAATGCACTCGGACTCATTTTCCTGATTTGGGACCTGCCGAATAGTTTCGAAGGTGTAACGCTTACAGTGACTACTGTTTGCTTGCTTGTCCTCTGGAAGACATTGCCGCTTACAATCGGTATCGTACTTTTTCAACAGCATCGGTCTATCGTCCGCTGGTTCTACGATTGTGTCTTGCCGGAAAATGAAGAACCCGATGGTTGGCACAACTCCGCTTCGCCGGCAATACTCCTTGTCGGTTTGCTCGGACTGTTCCTCATATCCGGCGCACTTAATGCGTTTTGCAATGAACATCTGGTCATGATGCGGATTCTTGAAATCGACAACAAAATGCCTATCCCTCCTCATCGGTACTCAGACGCGAATCCATCGTGGTACACACCGATAGTTTATCCGCTCTTTCTTGGACTTGTTTTCGTTATCGGTGCTGGTAGAATCGGAATATGCATCGGTAAGGCAATCGACAAATCACTCGAAAGTCCGGCAGAAAAAGAGGAGGACGAATTGTCATGAAATTACCTTTGGAAAATCGGCTTGTCGAAATTGTTCTGTCACTGCTCATTATTATGTACGGCTTGCGGCTGATTATACCGACAGATATGAGCATTATCGTCCAAATTCAGCACGGTTGGTTTCCGGCATTTCGTGAACTTCCGTACCAGATTGGAATTCCTCTGTATATCATTGCCGGATGCCTGTTGATTGTTTTCTTTGCCCGTATTGTTCAAATGGTCGGTTACATTGCAACGGGAGAGAAAATTCGGTCGAAACGCAGTTGGCTTCTGGGCGAAATCCTTGCTGTTCCTTGTATTCTTTATGCCTTCGTGCTGTTTCTGTTCGTGTTTCTCGCAGGAACGCAAGTGGTTGTGTTTTGTTTTTATGAGCAGGGACTTTTCGTTGGCATTAAAGGTCTTGCTATTTTCTCGATGCTGTTATTTTATCTTGCCGTTGCGGCACTCATTTTGTTTCGCGCCCGCAGCATTGCAGCATGGCTGTTGCGTATAGTGAAGGACTAAATTATATTTCCGGTATCTCTGCAACCAATTCGATTTCAACTTTTGCGCCGCGGGGCAGAGCGGCAACTTGTACCGTGCTGCGTGCCGGTCTTGCGTCACCGAGATGTTTGCCGTAGATTTCGTTCATCTTGCCGAAATCCGCCAAGTCCGTCAGAAAAACCGTTGTCTTGACAACTCTTTGCCAAGAAGTTCCCGCTTCTGTAAGAACGGCATCAAGGTTTTTCAATACACGCTCCGTTTGTTCTTCAATCGTTCCGTTGATGAGACCGCCGTCTTCCGGCACTATGGGAATCTGTCCGGAAGTGAACAGGAAACCGCCGCTTATGATACCTTGTGAATACGGACCAATAGCAGCGGGAGCATTTTTTGAACAAATCGTTTCCATAATTATTTAGACAGGATTTACAGGATTTTAGGGATATTTTTCAGACAGGATTTGTAGGATTTTATTTTTTGGCACAATAAGCAAGATTTGAGGTAGTGGGAAATTCTGTCAAAAATTCCTTTATTCGATTTCGTCCAGTGCGTTCTGAAGTTTATGTTTGGACTGCACACCGCTCATGCGCTCGACAACTTTTCCTTTGTGAAAAAAGAGCAGAGTCGGCAGCAAATCAATGCCGAACTGCGCGGCAATCTGCGGAAATTCGGCAGCATTGATTTTAGCGACAACGGCGTATCCGTCATTTTCTTCGGCAAGTCCTTCAAGAACCGGCAGCAGCATACCGCAGGGTTTACAGCCGGGAGACCAAAAGTCGACCAGTGCGGGTGTTTCGGATTGAATAACAGTTTGAAAACTAACAGCGTCTAATTCTTTAATGAGGGACATATAAATAATCGGAAAATCGAATAACTATTTTGGAAAACGTTAATTATAATTTATTTCACAGGAAAGTAAAAGGCACTTCAAAAAACAGTACAGATTAAGTTGTGAGCAGCGAGTAGACGGCTGCGTCCGGCGGACGATTCACATCAATCCGCAGCATGGCAGGCGGCGTTTGTTTTGGAGTTGTCACAGAGCAATATCCTCGTCATCGTCTTGCGTTTCTTTCCTGAATAAAGAACGCCGCCGGATTGTCCGTGATGACATATTCGACAGTTGTTAAGTCCGAACCGGCGTATTTTACCTTGATGCGGTTTGTACCTGCCTTGAGTTGTCCGAGCAGGTGGAGCCAAACAACCCGTTCTTCCGTCGTTCCCGCGGGCCACTGATAGCCGGATTGAACGACAGCGGTGGAAGTTTCGCCGTTAATCGAAATATCAAATCTCGGCGATTTCCGCCGCGGAATGCGGGCAAGGAGAGAATAACCTCCATCCTTTGGAATGTTGACGGACGTGTCAATCATGCCGCCCTTGCCATCGATATAAACTGTGTTCGGTCCGGCGGAGGCGGGATGTTTCTCCTCGGTATAAACACCCTTGGCATAAACGCTGACGGGTCTCGACAGACCGCTTTGAGTTCGCACAAGAAATGCACCGCGGAAAGCAGGTCGTCCGGTGAGTTTATTCGGGGCGGCGGTAACCGTGAGTTTCATAGTACCGCCGGGAGCAATCGTACCGCTGGCAGGCGTAACGGTGAACCAATCGAAAACGGTATTCTGACGGATTTTGAATTCAACCGGTGCTTCAGCGTTTGCGGGAAGGGTAAGCGTTACGGTATCGCTGCCGCCGATGTCACGGAAGTTGACTTCAGCTGGGACGGTTGCGAGGGCAAGAGGACGAAGTGGAATATCAGCAGCACCGCCAAAAAAAGCACCGAGGTCATCACCGGCGCGGATAATTCCTGCAACGGGGACGGCTTTGCCGCGAGCCGGACTATCCGGCGCAAGACGGAAATCAGCAATAACCGGGTCTATGAAACGCGGGTCGCCGGTGATAGCATTTTTTTCCTGTCCGTAGTGGCGGAAAGCGGCAACAAGCCGCTCGGATGCTTCGGACGAGCGGTCGACCCAAAAGAGGTCGTTATCGAAGTTCTCCGCCCGCAGCCAAGCCGATTGGGTCAAAGAATCATTGCAAACGAAGATATTGTTACGCATCGTACCGAGACCGGCATCTACAGGAGTGGCACTGCCGTATGCACCGTAAGAGGCGGCACTGGGTCCGAATCCATGGAAGGTGTTGTTATAGACAAAGCGTTTCCCTTTTTGCGTTTCCCCGTGACCGTTTTTGAGGAAGGCAAAACGGCGCGCGCCTTCGTCGCTGAGATTCACGATGAGATTTCCGACGGCGTATTGAGGACCAACCATATTGGCACCAAAACTGATACCGCATAAGACCCCCTCGACTTTGTTGCCGACGAAACGAAGGTTAATGCCGCCGCCTTCAAGTTCGATGCCGTCATCGTTGGCAAAGGCGAGGAAGTTTCCAATGATGTCGCTGTCGCGGTAGAACCCGCCTATGGGAGAAGAATTGCTGACACATTCGATGACATCGTTCCAGCGGTGTTCGTCGCTGCCGACAAAGTCGTTCCAGCGGATGACGTTCCCGCCGCGTGTGTATTCGACAACGACGGCTTCTGGACCAGTGGGGTGCGAAAATACCCAAGAATTTGCCCTGCCGCGCGGGTCATGGATATAACAGCGTTCAACAACAGTAGCGGCACTTTTACGGATTTGAACACCGCCGTCAAGGTTGATGGTTTTTCCGGCATCATCGAGGTATTGACCGCACCGGTCAGCGTTATCGAATCGCTGCTTGCCGGTGCGTCCCCAACCGGAAATGTCGCAGTTGAGAATGCGCACAAAATCGCAGTTATCGACGAGAATGCCGTGGCGTTTGCCGCCTTCGACAGTGAGGTTTTCGAGTATAATGTATTTCGCACCATTCAGAACGATGGCGGCATCCAATTTGTCGTTGTCACGGAGTGCGCGCCGGACTATCCAATCGGCAGGAGCGGTGTATTTTATCCATGCATCAGGCGAACCTTGTTCAGTAATAATAATACCGTCCTTGCCGGTATCGGGAAGCGTGCTGATATCAATGGTCTTGGCAATGCGCGGGGTACTGTTCCAGGTACGGAAAGTGGTTTGCGCAACAAGTTTTCCGATGTTCGATTGTGCGGTCAGTATGCGAATTTGGTATTCGGTATCCTCGGCGAGATTGAAAATACTGCCTTTGTGTATTTTTTCGGGCTGGTCGCAAACGGTGTTGTGCGCGGCGTGCCAGCCGGTTTCGTCTGTGCGTTTATATTCCGTGCGAAACACAGCACCATCGGACGGGCGGAAATAATAACTGCAACTGTTGAAAAGAGGGACGGTTTGTATCTCATCGTCCGCAAAGGGTGTAATGAGCGGATCCGTAAATTCGGATTGCGAAAATACATTCGCTCCCAAACAACATAACGCAGCCAATAAAAAACAGAATGTTGATTTCATAGAATTCATCAGGTTTGGTCCATAACTAACAAGGATTTTCTGTGTTGATTATAACACATTGGCGGGTCGCCGAGGAACTTGCAACCGGACTGTCCCGCAAATTATCTCAACTATCTTTTCCGCAACATATAGTTTTTTGCCGACAAATGTTGAACACATCTCCCCGCTGCGGTCGAAAATCTTTACCGTTGAAATATCACTGTGAATCGACTCCGCTTTGTTGAGTACAACGTAATCACCGTTTTTTTCTTTCAGTTTCCGCAATGCATTTTTTTCGCCGGCTTTATCGTCCGCCGTTTCAAGCGCGAAACAGATAATAAACTGGTCAGCCCGTTTTATTTTTCCCAATGCCGCAAGAATATCCGGTGTTTTACAAAACCGGATTGTTAAAACGCCGTCTTCCATATTTTGCTTGGAAATTTTCTGCGGCGAAAATTGCAGCGGCTTGAAATCGCAAGGCGCAGCCGCGCCGATAACACCGGCGCAATGCGGAAAATGTTCCAGACAAGCGGCAAGCATTTCCTCTGTCGTTTCAACATAATGAACTTCTGCACCGGCTGGATATTCAACCGAAACACAGCCGCTAATTACGATAGGTACAGCACCGTTTTTAATAACCGCCGCTGCCAATGCCGCTCCCATCTTGCCGCTGGAACCATTGCTGATATAACGAACCTGGTCGAGATATTCCCGCGTTGGTCCCGATGTGATTAAAATCTTCTGCCGTTCATCTTGCGGTGTCATGTTATCGTTTCAGGCAGCAGTGTTTCAACGCATTGCGTTTAATCAATTCTTCGTCCGGTTCAAAGCCGATGCCCGATTCGTTCCACAGTTCAAGAACGAGACGACTCTCGTTTTCATTTTCCGGCGTTGGTTTCAAGATCGGCTTCAACGGAACACCGGGGTCGTTTTCGAGATAATCTTCGATACGGACATAATCGGTCGGCAATGTACCTGCAAGTGAAGCAAGAGCGGCAACAAAGCGGTATCCGACGGATGTGATAATTTCCGTTCCGATATAACAATCGCACTCTCCCCGTTTTGCCAATTCATAAATTGCCTTCGCTTCGGTTAAACCGCCGGCATTTCCCGGTTTCAAACAGAAGGCGGCGCAACTGTGTAAATCAAGAGCAATATCAGCATGATGAGTGCTGGTAATTGATTCATCAAGCGCGATGGGCGTTCTCATTGATTCCTGCAACATGGCGTGTCCGACAAATTCGCTGTCCGAAAGCGGCTGCTCCAGCAGCGAAGGCATAAAATCATCGAACCGATAAAGGGTATCAGTGTGAGCATCAAGGCGAAGTGCCCCTTCGACATCGCATTGAATATCCGCTAGGGGAAATTCACTGCGGACAGCACCGAGGACTTGTAAGTCCCAGCCCGGTCTGATTTTAAGTGTGATGCGTTTGAATCCTTCGGTTATCGCCTGCTTGATGTCGGCAAGAAACTCTTCCGGTTTTTCATAGCGGTCGAAAGATACACCGATTTCAATATCTTTTTTTGCGCCGCCCAATGTTTTATACAGCGGTTCATTTTTGAGGCGGGACGATAAATCCCACCACGCCATATCAACTATTGCTTTGGAATTGCGATTGCCTCGAATTGCCTTCAATGTTTCCGCTAAGTGTTCGCCGGAATCAATTCCCTGCTGCAACGAAAGGCGCGGCAGAATAGAATGTTCGAGACAATCGAAAGCGGCGGCTGACCATGCAGCGGTCAAAGTCGGTTCGTTGCCTGGAAATACTTCTGCCCAGCCGCTGACACCGTCTTTCTGCATACGGAGCATAACGGTATCAATGTGAGTGAGCGGATTATCCGCCATCGTATAAGGTTTCTTCAACGGAAAGCGGACAAGGTAAGCATCTATTTGGTCAATTTGCATCGTGCTGTTAGTAAAATATGTTGTTGAAAATTGTTGTTGTCAAAGCACTCACATTATTTTACATACATGGATGATAATTTCAACGGTACTTAAATTTCGTTCATTTTCCGCTATAATACACGCTTTATAATATGATAGGAGAAATACCCCGAAAACAATATGTCACACGATATTAAACAGATACGCAACATCGGCATCATTGCTCACATCGATGCCGGCAAGACCACCGTTACTGAACGGATGCTCTACTTTTCCCACTTCGTTCACAAAGTCGGCAAAGTTGACCAAGGCAACACCGTCACAGATTTCGACCCCGAAGAACAAGAACGCGGCATCACGATTCAAGCCGCCGGCGTTACCTTCGATTGGAAAGGATATAGATTCAATCTCATCGATACACCCGGTCACGTTGACTTCACCGCCGAAGTTGAACGTTCTCTCCGTGTTCTCGACGGCGGCGTTGTCGTCTTCTCCGCCCGCGAAGGAGTCGAGGCACAAAGCGAAACCGTTTGGAGACAAGCAAACAAATATCACGTTCCCCGCGTTGCGTTCATCAACAAAATGGACAGAGAAGGAGCGGACTTCTACCGGACACTCAATCAAATCAAGAACCGGCTCGGCGCAAATCCGGTTGTTGTTTCGCTGCCTGTCGGTGCCGGTCCGCCGCATACCAGCGGAGCATTCAAAGCAGTCATCGATTTGGTAACAATGAAGATGCTCACTTTCACCGGCGAAAACGGTTCGCAGGTTAATACCGCTGAAATCCCTGCCGAGTTGGAAGACGATGCGATTGTCTGGCGCAGTCAGTTGCTAGACGACTTGTCCAATTACAGCGATGCGCTGACTGAAATTTTGCTTGCCGAAGAGGAAGTCAGCGAAGAAATGATTCGCGGAGTTCTGCGGGAAGCAACAATTAACGACATGGTTGTTCCCGTGCTGTGCGGTTCAGCATTGGACGGTATCGGGGTGCAAACCGTGATGGATGCCGTGAATCATTATCTGCCGTCTCCTGCCGATGTTCCACCGGTGCAAGGGCAAGACCCGACGAGACCGGATTGTCCTGAACTGTCCCGTGAACCTAACGCTCAAGAACCGTTTTGCGGCTTGATTTTCAAGATTCAATCGGATAAGCACGGCGACCTGAATTATATCCGCGTGTATTCCGGCACATTGAAACAAAACAGCCGGGTACTGAATCCGCGTGAAAATCAAAAGGAAAACGTGCCGCAAATTTGGCGGATTCAAGCAGACCGGCGTGAACAGATTCAAGAGGTATCGGCTGGCGACATCTGCGGTGTTATCGGTTTGCGGTTTTCAGTGACCGGCGATACTCTTTGCGATGTGAAACATCCGATTTTGTTGGAAAACATAGTGTTTCCCGAAACGGTGGTGTCGATGGCGATTGAACCAAACAGCGCGGAGGAATACAAGAAGTTGAAACAAGTTCTCGATATGATGAAGCGGCAAGACCCGACTTTTCGTGTGACAGAAAATGAGGAGACGAGTCAGATGCTCATCAGCGGAATGGGCGAGTTGCATTTGGAAGTGATTAAACATCGTTTGGAGCGGGAATACAAGGTCAATGTGCGGGTTCACAATCCTCGTGTGAGTTATCGGGAGTGCATAATGAGAGCCGTTGATTGCGTAGGCGTTTGCAACCGAAACCTCGCCGGTCAAAAACATTGGGCGGAATTAACGCTGCGGTTTGAACCAATTATTAACGAGCGGAATTCTGTGAATCCCGCTTCCGCCGGAAGAGTTGAAATCAAAAGCGAATATTCAAATGAGATATTCGACCGGCAATTCAAGCAGACGGTGCTGGAAGCAATTCGTGAGGAAAGTCAGGGCGGCGGTTCGCTGGGATTTCCGTTGATGAATGTGCGGATAACGCTTGTCGATGTGGTGACGAGTGAGAATGAAAGTACCGAGACGGCGTTCCGCATTGCGGTCAGTGATGCGTTTCACAAGGGGTTGCGTGATGGCGGCATTGTGTTGTTAGAGCCGGTGATGCTGCTGGAGATAACAACGCCGGACGCTTATGTTGGGGATATAGTCAGCGACTTGCAGCAGCGTCGCGGCTTGGTGACGAATACGACAGTCCACGGACATGTGACGGTCATTACTGCGGAAGCACCGCTGGCGAATTTGTTCGGTTACACTTCGGCTGTCCGCGGCTTGAGTCAGGGTCGGGCAAGCAATTCAATGGAACCGTTGACTTACGGTCCTGCCCCGCCGGAAGTCGTGAAGAGTTTTATGCTGGAGTAGCACCCGTTTTTGATAGAATATACCTAATTGCGAAAATACAATGTCTTCCATTCAGACCTCGAAACATCATCGGCAACTTCTTTACAAGAAGATGAAGCACTGCCTTATAACGGCGGAATTACTCAATCGCCGTTTGGTGAGTTATCAAGCGAACAAGGAGTTGCCTTTTTACCGCTGGTTCAAATATAGAGAGGGATTTTCGTCTGACCTCGTAGGTTTTTTCCTCGAAAAATTCCATTCTAAAACTGGAAAGTTGCTTGACCCGTTCGCTGGAGTGGGAACATCGCTGTTCACTGCTCAAGAACTCGGTTGGGAAAGTGTCGGCATCGAAGTGATGCCTGTCGGTGTTTATGCAATGACTGCAAGACAAGCAGCAAACAATGTTTGCACCTATGAGTTGCGAAAAACCGCCGACAGCATTTTACATAAACTGCCGCAAACGACAGCAGACGAAACGATAAAGCACATTCCAATCACAAAAGATGCTTTCCCGCCGGAAACGGAAGAACAACTCAACCGTTATGTTAGTTTGTGTTCGCGAATCAAAGACGAATCATTGAAAACCGTTTTGCATTTTGCGGCATTTTCTATTTTAGAGGACATTAGTTTTACTCGCAAAGACGGGCAGTTTTTACGTTGGGATTATCGTTCCGTCCGCAACCTTTCAGGTAAGCCGTTTGACAAAGGCAAGATTTTTACGTTTGAAGAAGCACTGGCGAGCAAGATTGAAATGATAATAAAGGATTTAACAACACAAGCCGCACCAACGCTTTTTCTAAATAATGTTTCTACGTTAGATAAGCCGCCGATACGGTTATTTGAGGGTTCATGTCTTGATATTTTGCCAAAAATGGAAGGCAACCAATTTGATTTTGTGATGACTTCGCCTCCCTACTGTAACCGATATGATTATACGAGAACGTATGCGTTGGAATTAGTGTACCTCGGTATAGATTTTCCGGGAATACAGAAACTACGTCAAACATTGCTCTCTTGTACTGTCGAAAATAAAGATAAACGAGAACATATTCAGTCACTCTATCTTTCTCTTGGTAAAAAAAAGGATTATCAAAAAATTCAGGAGGTTTACGATACCTTGCCAGCAATGTGCGAAGTAAATACCGTATTAGAGTGTCTCAATCGGCAAAATTTACTCAACAACAAAGCCGTGAGCAGGATGGTACGCAATTACTTTTTTGAGATGTGCTTTGTGATTGCAGAAATGTCCCGCCTTATGAAAAAAGGCGGATATTGCGTAATGGTAAACGATAATGTACGATATGGCGGCGAGGAAATTCCGGTTGATTTAATTTTATCGAGTTTTGCTGAGCAACTCGGTTTCAACATCCGGCAAATTTATGTGTTGCCGCAAGGTAAAGGTAATAGTAGTCAGCAGATGGGAACTTATGGCAGAGAAGAAATCCGGAAGTGTGTATATTTATGGCAAAAACAGTAATTCAAATCATTGAATCGGCAAGTGATTTAGTAACCCCGTATGAAGCGACGAGGGCAGGTTTCGTCTCGATGGCACTGGAAAAGAACGTTTTGGCCTCGCCGTTTGTCGAACAAGCCAAGATGTTGAAAGTTCTTGCGTCTAAAGCAAACACAGCAAAGGAATTGTTACAAATTTCTGAATTGCGTGAGGGGTTATTGACAGCATCTGGACTGTCAGATAAAGCACTCAATCATCTTTCGGATATGGATAAACAAAATGCTATCAACAATTTGGTTGAACGTTTTCTTGAACCGGCAGGGGCTTCGTTTGTGGACGAATTGGTATATCGCTTTCTGATTGTTAGGGGCGATACGCTTGGAGGTAAAGCTCGTAATCTTGCGGGAGCAATCGGCGAGCAGAAATTTTTACGTGCGATGATTTCAGCATTCCATCTTGCCGGCATTGAATATCAGTGGTTGGATCGTGATACGTGGAAATGGAATAAACCCACGGACAGACCAAACATTGAAAGACAAATCAAAGCATTTCATTGGGCTAAAGAGCACGAACGTGCCATGTACATGAATTTGAAAATCCCTTTTGTAACGCAAGAGGGCAAGAGCGTGGACATAATCATTTTGCATGGTAATATGAAGGATACAGTACGAGGTACTCACTCGGTGTTAAAAACACGCGAAAAATATATTGCGCTAGGCGAATTGAAGGCAGGTATTGATCCTGCTGGTGCAGACGAACATTGGAAAACTGCTGATACCGCATTGAAACGAATACGCGCAAGTTTTGACAGCACAAATTGTAATCCGCACACATTTTTTATCGGAGCGGCGATTGAAAAAGCAATGGCAAACGAAATTTATGCGCAAATACAAAGCGGCATGTTATCTTGTGCCGTTAACTTGACTGATGAAAAACAGTTGACTTGGATTTGCTCATGGGTTATTAACCTGTAATCGCCCCGCCGGAAGTCGTGAAGAGTTTTATGCTGGAGTGAAAAATATGATAAGATGGGCATCAACCCCCGCCGAAAGATTGTTTGAAGATTTCAAGTACTTTGATTATAAGTGTCCCGAACCGCAATACTTGGGAGCAAAGTATGTGATGCTGGATTGGATTCGTCAATTCATTCCGCCAGGTATCAAGTACGCACTTGATGCTTTCAGCGGCTCACAATCTGTCAGTTTTCTTTTCAAACAACTCGGCTTCAAAACCATCACAAATGATTTTTTGAATTTCAATTATCAAATCGGCAAAGCCCTGATTGAAAATACGTCTGAACAGTTAACCGAAGACGATGTAGGCGTTTTATTTCAAGGGTCGCCAAACAAAAATGATTTTACGTTAATTGAAAATCTTTATACCGGCATATTTTTTGAACGAGAGCAAGCAGTTTTTTTGGATAACTTTCGGGCAAACATTCCCTTGTTGGAAAATGATTACAAAAAGGCGTTGGCGTTTACGGTAATTTGCCGAAGTATGACCCGAAAAATCACG
>WRCR01000071.1 GCA_009783865.1 Planctomycetaceae bacterium
ACAATATGCGGCGGAAAGTCCGGTGATACCGGCACCGATGATAGCGGTCTTCATTATTTTTATCCGAGGCAATGAGTGCAGTAATTAAACGCTGTAATCTATCAGAAAACCGGTGAGAATGCAATGGTAAGAAAAATCAGAGTCGCCGTTTTTTTTTCTTGTATTTTCCGTAAAAGCAATTACTATATGTACACATGTATTAGTCGGTTAGTGCCGCTCCGCTCGGTGACACATTTATTGGACTCCTCGCCGCAAAAACGGTAATCCGCAAGAACACCATGAAAAGTCGATTTTATGTTAAAAAAGAGTTTCAAAGTAAAAGTCATTTTACCGTCGGTTTTAATTCTGACTGTTTTAATTGTTACCTTAAATGTTTTTTTGTCATTACGTTTTTCCGCATTGAACAAATCCCTCGTTGAAGAAAAATTGACGGCAAATATCAAGGGCATACATTTTTACATGTATGAATGTAGATCTAAAACGCGAACTGCGGCGGTCTCGATGTCATACAGTGCCGGTGTCATAAAAGCAATAAAAGAACGCAATAGGGAAGAACTGCTTCGGCTCTTTATTCCCATGTGCAATGAGTACAAAGTCGATACCTTCACAGTCACCGATAATGAAGGAAACGTTTTGATAAGATCGTATGAACCTGAATTCTTTGGCGATTCGATTACGAATCAACAGAACATAAAAGACGCGCTCAACGGCAGGACCACATCGTATTTTGAATCAGGAACTCTCATAAGAATTTCTACCCGCACAGGTGTTCCTGTCTATGATACAGACGGCACACTAATCGGCGTTGTCTCCGCTGCTATACGATTTGATTCAGACAAAAAGGTAGAAAATTTGAAAGAACTCTTCAGCGCGGAAATTGCCTTTTTCTTAGATGGTGTCAGGATTGCCTCGACGGTAACCAAAGATGGACACTGTATAGTGGGAACAACACTTGAACCAAAGATAGAGGAAATTGTTGTCAAGAACAAGCAGGAGTATATCGGCACGATGAGCAAATTCGGTGAGAGATATGCAACCTATTACAAACCGCTGCTGGATTCGCAGGATAACGTTTTTGCCGTTTTCTTTTTTGGTATGCCGAAGACAGATTTACTAGCGGCATCATACAAAGTTATCCGCGATGGAACTATCTTCGGCTTGCTTGGTCTCATCATATCGGCAGTATTTATCCACTTTATCATGTCGTCTATCAGTGAACCGATTATTATGCTGTCAAAGAATATGAGTAATATCGCAGACGGAGACCTTGATGTTGATATAAAAATTTCCAGTGAGGATGAAGTTGGTGATTTAGGCAGGTCTTTGCAGAGGATAGCGAATATTTTGCATAAAATGCTTACGGACATAGACACCATGATAAACGAACACAAGAAAGGCAACACGAATTACAGCCTTAATTCCGATGCGTTTCGCGGTGATTACAGGATACTTGTCAATAGTGTTCTGGAACTAGCAAACACAAGTATGAAAGACCAATTGACGGGCATATCCAATAGGCGCAGTTTTGACAATCGGATGGAGTTGGAGTGGCATAGAGCCATTAGAGATAAAACGCCGACCAGTATTTTATTTGTGGATGTTGATAACTTCAAAATGTACAATGATACGTTTGGGCATCAACAGGGAGATGTTGCTCTCAAGTCCGTTGCTAATGTATTAAATCAATCACTCAGCCGCTCGACTGACTTTGCTGCCCGCTGGGGCGGTGAAGAATTTATGGTTTTACTGCCCAACACGATTTCCACGGGTGCAGTTCGCGTAGCGGAAGCAATCAGGGCTGCAATCGAAAAGACGGTCATCACCTGTGACGATGAACGCGGCAGGAAGATTACCGTCAGTATTGGAATAAATACGTTTGTTCCCGAGCAAGGCTGTCAAATCGACACATTTATCTTAGGTGCTGACGAAGCACTCTATAAAGCAAAAATGGCGGGGAAAAACAGGACGTGGCATCATTATGAAAAAACACAGGATTGAATTCCTGCGCAAAAACATCTGTTGGAACGTTGCATCGCCGAAATGAAAACGGTAAAATGCTAAAATCACGGCGGTGTTCTTCCGTAAATTTGTCCCCCTAACTGATTGAAACGATAACTATGAGATACGGTACTTTATTTTTTACATTCTTAACGTGCTTCCTTGTTTTTACTACAACTGCTGTTGCGGCAGATACAAATACGGCGGACGCAAAAGTGAAAGTTCTCATCATCGATGACGAAAGCAAGGACTTTTACCGCTTTGCCGGTACGGCTCCGCTGCTGATGCAGTCGCTCAATAAAACACCTAGTATCACAGCAGAAATTGTCGAATATGCCGAAGTGCTGGCAACCGACAAGATATTTGTCTACGATGTTCTCATGCTGCACTTCAAAAATTACAAACCGTTGAAGGGACAGGAACAGGCGCAGAAAAACCTTATTAAATTCGTACAGGACGGCGGAGGATTATTCATATATCACTTTGCCTGCGGTGCCTTCGAGGACTGGGCGGAATTTGAAAAACTCATCGGAAGAATTTGGTTCAAAGAACAGCCCGCAAGAGAATACAACGGTAAAAAATACGGTTATCACGACCCTTACGGCAAATTCACGGTTCGCTACACTAACAAAGAACATCCAATCACCAAAGGACTGGCGGACTTTGAAACGCAGGACGAACTTTACTTCTGTTTCAAACCGAGTGAGGTTCCGATAACGGTTCTCGCCGAAGCAACCAGCATAATTGATAATAAATCATATCCGATGTCGCTTGTGTTGGAATACGGCAAAGGACGTGTGTTTAACACCACGCTGGGACACGATGCCGCCTCCATTTCTTCGGACGGCTTCGTGAAACAACTCGTCAATGCCGTGCTGTGGCTCGGAAAGAAGTAATCTGAATCAACAATTTCTTAAAACATAACCTTAACCCTTTAATTCACAAATGAAAACATCTCGAAGAATCTTTATGCAAACCGCCGCTGCGGCAGCGGTTTCGTCCGTCATCGTTCCGAAGGTTCACGCCGCCGGTTCGGGAGTCATTAAAATCGGAGTCGTCGGCAGCGGCGGACGCGGTCTCGGTGCCGCACAGCAAGCGTTGGTCACAGGCAAAGACGTTAAACTCGTTGCGATGGGCGATTACTTCAAAGTCCGTGCTGTTAATGCCGCCGCCGCTCTGAAGAAGCAGTTTCCCGAACAGGTTGATATTCCCGACGACTGCATCTTCGGCGGCTTCCAAAACAACGAAGGCGTTACCGCCGCCGGTGTTGATGTCGTTCTGATTGCCTGCGCTGCGAAGTTTCATCCAACTTATTCTCTGCATGCGCTGAGAGCCGGCAAACACGTTTTCTGTGAAAAGCCCAACGCTATTGACGCACTTGGAATCAGCGACACTGTAGAAGCCGTGAAAATATCGCAAGAGAAAAACCTTTCGTTTCTTTCTGGACTGCAAAGCCGATATTGTCCGCAATATCAGGCCGTTGTCGAGAAGATTCAAAACGGTGCAATCGGCGATGTCAGAATGATTCAAAGTACTTTTCTGCGCGCCCCATACGGAGTGCGGGACAATGTACCGGCAGGTTCTTCCGAACTTGATTTTCAGGTTTGGAGTCAATACATGTTCAACTGGCTGTCCGGCGATGACTTTACGCAGTCGCTCGTTCACAATGTTGACCGTATGACCTGGGTTCTCAACGGACAAATACCTACTCACGCTTTCGGAATGGGCGGACGCTCATCAATGATAGAAAGGAAATACGGCAATGTTTTCGACCATCACGCCGCAACCTTCATCTATCCGCAAGACAAACTGCGCTATTACGCTTTCTGCCGGACAACAAACGGCTGCTATAACAGTTATGATGACTTAATTATCGGAGCGAAAGGAACCTGCTATTGGAATGCGGCGAAAATTGTCGGCGAAGAAAACTGGCAGTATGAAGGTCCAAAAGCAGGCGGACATGCCGAAGAACAGGTAGCTTTGTTTGCCGGTTTGCGGGAAGGCAAACGGATTCATTCGGACGATTACATCGTCAAAAGTACAACGCTGGCAATTTTGGGACAAATCGCCGCTTATACCGGTACTATGATTTCGTGGGACGACATGGTGAAAAGCAAATTCGTCTTCAAACCCGCGCCGAATGATTGCAAAGAAGGAATTGCGCCGCCGGTTGTTCCAGACGAAAAGACAGGTTCATATCCGGTCGTTATTCCGGGACAAACAAAGTTCTGGTAAATTTATTGACGGTACCCTTTTGGCGGAAAAATATGACGTTTCTCTCTATTGGTTTTCTTGCTTGCGGTCTTGCCGCTGCGATTCCGGTTTTCATTCACATGATACATCGGCAGAACCTTCGGGAACTGCCGTTTGCGACGTTGCGGTTTATCCGTATTAGTGAGCAGAAAACCCGCAATAAGCGGCGGATTCAGGACTTGTTTCTGCTGCTTATCCGTATGGCAGTGCTGCTGCTCATCGCCATCGGCTTGGCAAATCCCGCTGTCCGCAACTTGAGCAATCTTTGGGGCGGTGCGAAAACCTCGGCGGTTATCATTCTCGATAACTCCGCAAGTATGGCGGCAATAGACGGAACCGCTGCCCGAATTGATACCGCTGTTACCTCTGCCGAAAAGATACTTGATGAACTCGGACGCGGCGATAATGTTGCCGTCATCGTTCCTTGCGGACCAACTTTCCCTGAAAACGGACAATTGTTTTCAAGTCAGGATAAAGTCCGCAAAGTTTTGCGCGACGTAAAAGTTTCTTACGAAACGGCAAATCTTGCCGCCGCTGTTCAGAAGGCGCGTGTTCTGCTCGAAAAAGCGGTAACGCCGTCCAAGTTGATTTTCGTTGTCAGTGACCAGCAGACGGTTTCTTGGCAGGGCGTTTCGGTTGCGCAATCTTCACCGCAAGCGGGTGACTCACCGGATGCGAATATTCCTGAAGAGCAGCAGCCGGAAGCATCGGCAGACGCTGGTCATGATTTGAGCGGAAAGCAAATCAAGGAAATGCTGCAAATACCGCTGATACTTGTAAATTGTCATCAGACCCCGAAACCGAATGTCGGTTTAGTCCGTCTTGACACGAGAAATGTTTTGCCGATAGCGCAAGTACCGGTGACAATGAACGTTGAATTAAAAAACGAATCGAAATTGGAACAAACCCGCCGCATTGAGGTTTTCCTGAACAGCATCAAACAATACAGCAGCGAAGATATTAAAATCCCGCCGGATGGACATCAGAGCAGTTCTTTCACAGTGATATTTGACCGCGGCGGACTGCACAGAGGTGAAGTGCGCCTTGTGGGAACTGACGGCAATCCGCTTGACGACAAATTGTTCTTTGCGATGGAAGTTGACCAAGGAATTCCTGTTGCGATAATTCGTCCGAAGAAACACGACATTCCGTTTTTGGAAGCAACGTTTTATCTCGAAAGAGCGTTACAAACCGGCGCAGGCGGGGTCTCGCCGATTCGATTGACCGTCTTCGATAAAGAGCATCTGCTGACCGAGCCGCTTCAAAATTACGCTGTTGTGATAGCGGTTGACATTCCTGCGCCGGAACGTGATGCAGCGGAGCGGCTGGTTCAATATGTTGAGCGCGGCGGAAATCTTATCTGGACTTGCGGTGATAACATTTACGCCGATGAGTATAATCAACTCAATGAAGAATTCGGCGGCAAACTTCTACCCGCTCCGATTCTGTCGATGCAGGCACCGGATGTTGACTCCGGCACAGACGCTTGGAACATCGGTACGATGGACGGAAGTTACGCACCGTTCCGCAACTTGGTTAATCCCCGTGAACTTTTTACCAGCGTGCTGGTATATCGGCGTATACCGATTGATATTTCAAAAGGACCGGTGTCGGCACTTGCTTCGCTCAACGATGACATGCCGCTGATAATACAGAAGAGGATTCCGGGAGTTTCCGGCAGTCGTTCTACCGGCGGAACTGTCACGTTTGTAGGAACCGGTGTGCATTATGCGTGGACGAATCTGCCGACAAGACCGATTTTTGTACCGTTGATGAACCAGTTGATTTTCCAGTTGGCTGGCGTGGAGCAAACCCGTCTTCAAACGGTTGCAGGTGTTCCGCTTTCCTACGCATTCAAGGAAGGTGAACAGCCGGCAGCGGTCGAGATAATTCCGCCGTCCGGTGCGATTCTCCGGCGCGAATTGAAAAAGAACGCCAACAATAGTATCAATCCGCTGTTCGTTTTTGATGACACTTACGCTGTCGGTGTGTATCAGATTCGTCCTTTGGAAACGGTGAAGCAGACCGTGATACCGTTTTCGGTGAACATCAACAGCAATGAGTTGGATAACATTTTTCTAACTGAAGAGGACTGCAAGACCAGATTCGGAAGCACGCCGGTTGTGTTTTCCAATGCGGGTGAATCAATGGACACGACTTTCGCTCAACTGAAAAGCGGCACGGGCTTGTGGGACGTTTTCCTTTGGGCGGTGCTGCTGGTTCTCGTGTTTGAAGCGTTTGTATCAAACCGATTGACACAGCGAAACGAAGACAAAGAAAAAGGCGTTGACGTTAGACATCTGCTGCCGCGAAAGACAACGCCGTTAGCGTAAGATTTCTAATCCTACGGCCATGATGTCTTGTCAAGTGCCGGACAAACGGCGTTTCGGTCTACTCTTCGTAGGAAAAATCAATAACCGTATATTCGGCAACGCCTCGCGGCAATTCGATTTGAACGACATCGCCCTTCTTTTTGCCGAGAAATCCCTGCGCCAGCGGACTCGTTACTTGAATCTTACCGGCATCGTAATCCTCCTCACCGGCACCGACCAGAATGTATTCCGCCGGTTTTTTTGCACCGGTTTTCTGAACTACAATTTTCGCACCGAAACGAATCTCGTCTGTCGGCAGTTCAGAAGTATCCACGATAGCCGCAAGCGCAAGCCGCGATTTCAACTCGTTAATTTTCGCCTGAACGAGTCCCTGCGTTTCCCGCGCCCCGTGATACTCGGCGTTCTCTTTCAAGTCGCCTTCGGCACGTGCCGCTGCGATTCTTTCACGTATCAACGGCATCTCATCGTTTTCGAGACGAACAACCTCTGCTTTTATTTTGTTGTACCCTTCGCGGGTCATCGGAATACTGTCGCTCATATTATAAACTCCATTTGGCGGCAAAACTGCCCTTTACATTCTGTTGCGGAAACGCTAATATACCCTGATTATACACGCTGCCGAAAAAAATTAAATACGGTAAAACAATGTCAATCGCTAATCTGGATTGTGAATTGCTGATACGCTGCATCGAAAGAAAGCCCCGCAGCTGGGAGGACTTCGTGGACAGATTTCTCGGTCTCGTTCTGCATATCATCAATCACACCGCTGCGAAACGGGAAATTCGATTGAGCATCGAAGACCGCAATTCGCTTTGCGTGGAAGTGTTTGCCGCTCTTTCTCACGATGGTTTTCGTCTGCTGCGGCAGTACTCGGAACGAAGTTCGCTCACAACGTATCTGACGGTCACTGTCCGGCGCGTCATTGTCCGAACTATTCTGAACGAATACGCTGAGCAACGCATCAGGAAAACGGCATAACGCCGGTTGTTAACCGGCGGCTAGACGATTTTTTTCGTTGTTATTTTTCCAATGCTTTTTTCGCCAATTCGACAACTTGCGTAAAGGCGTTGAAGTCACGGACTGTCATTTCGGCAAGCGTTTTGCGGTCAAGCAGGATATTCGCTTTTTTCAAGCCGTTAATCAATTCGCCGTAGCGCAAGCCGAGTGAACGGGCAGCGGCATTGATACGGGTAATCCACAACGCCCGAAATTCACGTTTGCGGACACGGCGGTCGCGGGTTGCATAACAATCCGCTCTGACGACGGTCTCTTTGACGGTGCGGAGCAAAGTTCCTCTTCCGCCGCGAAAGCCCTTTGCGCGTTTGAAAAGACGATTTTTCGACTGCCGGCGGGCAGCACCTCTTGTTGTTCTCATGTTGTTCTCCCTTGGTTTTTTTCAGCGAATCAGGTCTCCAGCAAATTTCCGTAAAGAATTGTCTGCAAGGATGTTACAACCCGACAACGCCGGTACTATAAAATACTGTTGGTTAATCCCCGGCGGGAATCAACGCCGCAAAAATCTTTTTTGTTTCTGCTTCACTGACTACACCGGTACCGCGAAGTTGTCGGCGGCGTTTTTTCGTCAGCCGATAAGCCAAGTGACTTGTTCCGCTGTGACGGAATTTCGCTTTACCTGTTGCAGTGATATGGAAACGTTTTTTGATTCCTTTGTGTGTTTTCTGTTTCGGCATATTTACCTCTCAATCATTTTATGCGGACTAAAGTCCATTGACTATTGTCCATTATTTTTCCGGTACCACATCGGAATTATAATTATACTCCGTTTTGTCAAAAAAAAAGGGGGACATCGTAGTCCGATTGCAAGTTTTTTCGTGTGTATGGTTATTGTGTAAAACCGGCAGTAGATGCAAGCGTTTGGGCAAAATGGGTGATTTGCGTTCCATGACGGATTCACCGAAGCGGTTGTATTTTCACGGATTTGGATTGCCCATATTTCCAAAATACCCTGAAAACAATGCGTTAGAAAAACTTGCAATCGGACTGGCTCTACTATGATTATGATTTTATATGGTTATAATGATATTTATCACGGTAATCATTTAATCAATGTAATCAGTAGTTCAGAAATGTCATCCATTCCCGAAAACCAACCGTCCGATGCCAAACCGCCCAAGAAATCGAAGTGGTATTGGAGCGTCTTGATTTACGTCGGTTGGCTCTGGTATTTCGGCGGTATTAACGTTCTGCTGTTGCGGGATATTCCGTTGCTGTTGTTTCTACTCGGCTTCGGATTCGTAATATGCTATCCGATATCGATTTGGCTAAAACCGAATGAGCCGCCGAGAAAGTTACGAAAAATTCTTGTCGGAATGTTGTGGATATGGTTTGTCCTTGCAATAGCGATGGCTTCGCTCCTATATGTGATTCCGCCGTTTGCTATTTCACGACAGACGACTTATCTGACGGAACCCCGTTCCAAAGAGTTTTACGGCATCGACTATCAAGCGGTTATCGAAAAACAAATTGACCCCGGAGTACCATCTAAAGAGAACGGCTTTCGTCTGTTGACCGAGGCGTTGGGGCGTCCCTTTTTCGGTGAAGCATTCAAGTATAAACATTGGAACCGTCTTTGTCAGTATCTCGACTTGCCGACGGAAATCGAACCGAAATATGAGTTCACCGACTGGCGGACTTATGAAAAAACGCTGACACCGGAAGAACAGGAACTCGTCAGAACGCCGCCGTGCGGAAATCTTTCGTGGTCGAATGAGGCATTGCCGATTGTCCGCCGCTGGCTTGACGACAACGAAGCGGCTATTGACCTGTTTGCCCTTGCCGCTCAAAAACCGGTCTTGTATGCACCGCCGATGTTCGATGGAAAATTTAATACCGTTTATACCAACGAACAAACTTTCCGTACCATAAGCGGGTGTTTTCAAATGCGCGCCCGCTATTGGCTGACAATCGGGGAAACCGACAAAGCGTGGAACGAAGTGCTGCTCATCTACCGTCTTTTCGATTTACATCGACCAGCGATCTGGGATGTTATGTCAACGTTTATCAACATGGCGATTTTTGGAATAGCGAACAACTATGCTGAATCGGTACTGCTTCATTCTGGTTGGACTGCCGATGAGATTCTCCAAAAAATCAAAAAAATTGAACCGTTTTTGCAACCGTTTAACGATGACGAAATCAGAAATATCCTGCGCAATGAACGTTTGATGTCTCTGGATTTTATAACGCAACTCGCAAATGGAATATACAACTTTAGTGATACGGAACTGCCTCCAGCTCCAAATTCTTGGGAGCGGTTCGGAAATAAAGCCATGTGGCGGTTTTTTCGCACGGAACTTACTATGGTCAAAATAAACCAGTATTTCGATAGAATAGAGCAACGGTACTTTAACGGTGAACCAGAACCGCCAGACACATCCGATAATGTGCAAACAATAGGCGAATTTATGAACGAAAAATACCCTATGTTAGATATACTTAAATTTGTTGCGTGGTATGGCATCGGTTCGGTCTCGAATTTGATGGGCGATGTAATGGCAGATTTAAATCGTCCCAATATCGAATCGTGGCGCGTTAGTATCAAACGCCGCCCAACCGTGATTGCGCTGCTTCGTCTCCGATTCGCCTTGGAGGCACACGGTCGGCATAATTGCGGATATTATCCCAGTACACTGGACGCTTTGCTGGGACGTTACATTGACGAGATTCCGCTCGACCCGTTCTCCGGTGAGCCGTTTCGGTATATCGCCGGAGAGCCGGGGTCTGCGTCCCCGAACTTCTTGCTCTACAGCGTTGGTCCAAACGGTATTGACGAAGAAGGTCGTGACCACAGCGGCATTCCTAAAGGCGATGACATCCGGCGGCAGGGCGGATTTTAGAGCATATCAAGAATTGGTGTGGGCTGCAAGAATTCGCTTTCGTCATTCCCGCGAAAGCGGGAATTTGGACGTAAAGGGTTCACGTCCATTCTCTAGACCCCCGCCTTCGCGGGGGTGACGGGAATTTGTCCACACCAAATCCAAAAATGAACAGAAACCCACTTAAAAATGCCCTTGCCTATATATTTGGAAATTCGTATTATCCGGTAAATTGTTTATGGACCTTGTATCACATTTTCCGTGCGGGGCAACAAATGCCGATATATATCCGCTTCGTCATACTTTTCACTGCCGTATTTTTTACCGCCGTTTTGATTTTCGGTGTTGCGCCGAGAGTGCAGGCGCAAGCCGTTAATCAGCAGCCGAGAACACTTCCGGTGCGTCCCAACGGCGAATTGAGTGTCGCAAATGCGCCCGATTACAACAGCGTCATTTCTCTTGCCGCCGCAAATGTCGAGAAACGGAATTCGCCTACGACACCGGTTAAGAAAACCCCGCCGCCTGCTGCGCAACTTGAAAACCTTGTGTCGGGAGTGCAAAACAAAGTCGGCACAGCGGTGAATTCGATGAATGCCGCCGTCAATCAAACCGGTAAGGTGAACAGCAAGCCGAACAACACTGCCGCCCGAAATGTGAGCAGACCGGCGCAACCGTCAATGAACAAGTTTCCGATTTTCAACATCGGAAAGGACTTCGTTCACGAATTGAAGCCGAGCAATGACCGGAATTGGTCGCAGAATCATAAAGTACTTCAAACGGCGGAATTCAACGGCAATATGGTGACGGTTCGCAATGTCCGATATTCCAAGTATGCGAAAAACATTCAGCAAAATCCTGCGTCGGCAACCGAGACCGACGAAGCATATACAACAATATACTACGATGCGGTATTCAATCTTGACGAAATTCAAACGATGGATTTAGTGATAGTACCGTTTCAAGCGATGCCGAGTTTGGCGCATGTTCAAACAAGTTTCGGTTTTGCGGATGGGCGGCACATTGCACTGTCGATTGAAGCAAGATACGAAGAAGGCGAAAAATACGACCCCGTTGCGGCAGGGCTGCGGCAGTTCGAGTTGATTTACGTCTTTGCAGATGAGCGGGATTTAATCCGCATCGGTTCGGCGTTGAATAAGAACGATGTTCACTTATATCAGTTGAAATTGACACCAGCGGAAATCCGTGAAGTGTTTGTTGACACTTTGAATCGGGCTAACGCTTTGTCGAAAAAGCCGGAGTTTTATCACCCATTGTGGAACAGTTGTGTGACGAACCTGGTACATCACATCAACAAGTCGCGTCCTAATGCGATACCGCGGGAATACCGGACCTTATTGCCCGGTTTGATGGACGAATACGTTTATGATTTGAAACTTATGGTAACGCCCGCCAAGACATTCAAGGAAGCGAAAGAAAACGCTAAAGTGAACTGGCTCATCGAAAAATATGGCGACCTTGAGTACTTCTCCGCCGGCGTTAGACAGAATCTGTATTGAATGGGTATGTAAACTTTTCCTTGTGTCCGTGAGGTGGTGTGATTATGCGGCGGCATACAGAGCGACCGCCATTACTCCGTTTAAGGTCCAACTCATCCGTTTTCCCTTGCACCGGGAAGCAACACACTCGTCATTCCAGCCCTCCACTCTCGTTGACGCAATCCACAATCCTGCGGCACTCCGCGCACCATAGTTTACCAGCATATCCTTATTCTTCAATAAATACCGTATCAACCCCTCA
>WRCR01000072.1 GCA_009783865.1 Planctomycetaceae bacterium
ATGCGCTCCAGCGTTGCTGAATTATCGTCCTGCGATTTGATTCCGGCGACCGTCTTTCGCAAATCATCAACGGAGACCTTGTTATTTTCACCGAGATAATATGAGATATTGCCGAGATGACTAACCGCTGCGGACAGCGCACCGGTGCGGGCATCTGCCGTCACTTTCGAGGGGTCATTAGCATGAACGGCATCAATGAAATTGACGTAATGATTATCGCCGCCGGTGAACGCTTTGATTTCATTGCCCTCAAGGTCATAAGCGAAAGACGCGCTGTAGGATTGTCCTCTTACACCGCCTTGAATCGCATAACCCTTGCTGCCGTAAGCAATTACGCCTACCTGTGTTCCGATATTTTCGCCGACCGGTATGTTCAAGTTCGGTGTTTCCAATCCCAGCGTTTCAAAGACAAGCGTCTTATCCCCGTAATCGTAAATCGAAATGATGGTGTTCGGAGTATCGCCGGCGTCAACAAAAGCGGGGTCATTCATTTCGACATCATAGCCAAGCCGTCCGCCGTAAGCAATAACGGATTTCGGGAACCGGTCAATGCCGAGCAGCCAGCGGGCAATATCCGTTTGGTGGGGACCTTGATTTCCTAAATCGCCGTTGCCGTAAAGCCGCTGCCAATGCCAGTCGTACCCGAACTGCTTGCGGGTAATGGGCGCAATCGGTGCGGGACCGCTCCAAAGGTCGTAGTCAACGCCTTCGGGAATCGGATATTCGCCTTTCGGACCGATACTCTTACGGCGTTTGTAGCATAAGCCGCGGGCAAATTTAACCTCACCGATGCCGCCATCAAGGACAAATTGGGCGAGGTCGATAACGTTCTTTGCAGAGCGGCATTGCGTACCGGTCTGAACAACTTTGCCGTATTTCTTTTGAGCGGCGACTATCGCTTTGCCTTCGTGAATGTTATGAGTCAGCGGTTTTTCCATATAAACATGCTTACCTGCTTGTAAAGCCCAGATGGCGGCAAGGGCGTGCCAGTGATTGCATGGTGAGCCGCAAACAACATCAACGGTTTTATCTTCGAGTGCCTTGCGGAAGTCGGATATTGGTGTCGGTTGATAGCCGTATTTTGTTTCGAAATTAGCGGCGCGGGCTTCGGCGCGCTTGATGTCAGGGTCGCAGATAAAACGGAATTTCACCCGATTATCTTTGGTGAGTCCGGCAATGTTGTCACCGGCTCTGCCGCCTGCACTAATCAGGGCGATGCCGAGTTCAGAATTTTTATCAACTTTCGGCTGTTGAGCAAGGACTGACGAAGTCAATCCGCCGGAAGCGATGGCTGCCGCTGCGCTTGCCGCAAAGGAAGCAAAGAGCGATTCTTCGATAAAACGCCGACGTGTAATGTTGGACATAGAAATACCTCTTTTGTTAAGGAAACAAATGGAATTGTAAAAATGTGATTGTACACGGGAAAAATTTAATTTGCAAGAGGCGGAAAAGTTGTATTGTTATTCAATCTCGCGATTACGGCATAAAAAACTTGCAGACGGACTCGTAATCCTGCTCCCCGTTGATTTTTCCTGTCCGAAAGAATAGAATCAGTGTATTCCTTTAACCTTTCTATTTTTTCGGAGGTTTTTTTATGTCGAATAAACTGAATCGGCGTAATTTTCTCATTCAGACAGCGGCTGTTGTTTCAACGATTACCGTTCCTTATTTTGTTCCGCGGACGGTACTTGCGGATGCCAAACGTCCCGGTGCGAATGACCGCATCGGTATCGCCGGTATCGGAATCGGAAGGCAAGGTTCCGGTGTCTTTGCCGCCTCTGCAAGAGACGAAAGAACGCAGGTTGTTGCTGTCTGCGATGTGAATAAAAAACGTGCCGAGGAGCATGCAAAGAAATTTCTTATATCAGAAGATTTTGCCGTTCAGGATTACCGTAAAGTTATTGACAACAAAAACGTTGATGCAATCATTACCGCAACGCCGGAACATTGGCGGTCTTTGATTTGCGTTAACGCAGCACTGGCAGGGAAACATCTTTACGTCGAAAAGCCGATAACACTAACCATTGAAGACGGCGTGCTGCTCCGCAAAGCGGCAAAGAAGACCGGCATCGTTTTTCAATGCGGTTCAATGCAGCGGTCAATGGTCGCCAATTATCTCGCCTGCCGATTTATCCGTGAAGGCAAACTCGGAAAAATCACCGAAGTGATTTCCGCGAACTATGAATCCCCTTGGATTTACAATATGCAAGCCGAGCCGATACCGGAAGGGCTCGATTGGGATATGTGGTGCGGTCCGACTGAACCGGTTGCGTTCAACAAGGAATTGTATGTCCCGCGCGGCAATCCGGGCTGGCTGTCTTTCCGGGCTTACTCTGGCGGTGAAATGACCGGCTGGGGAACTCACGGCTTCGACCAGATTCAATGCGCTCTCGGATTGGACGACACCGGACCTGTTGAAATCATTGTCGAAGGTGATAAACTCATACCGCCGACTTACGATAAGCCGGAATCACAAAAACGCGGAGACGATATTTGTTCTAAACCGAAACTTGCTTACCGCTATGCAAACGGTTTAACGGTGCGTCTCGGCGAAAGCAATCGCGGCGGCGGTATTTTCATCGGTGAAAAAGGTAAAGTCGAAATTTTCCGCAACAAGTTCGTTTCTAATCCGAAAGAATTGGCGGATGACTATCTGAAAGAACACAGCGAAGTGAAACTGCCGACGCACACAACAGATTGGCTTAATTGCATTTACAGCAGCAAACAAACGATTGGGCATCTTGAATCGGGTCTAAGAACGTCAGCGGTTTGCCATGTTCTCAACATCGCAAGATACATCGGTCGCGATCTGAAATGGGACCCCGTTGCAGAAAAATTTGACGATGCGGAAGCGAATAAACTTCTCGCCCGCGAACATCGTAAAGGTTTTGAACAACCGAAAGTTGATTAAATTACATCACGTTTCACACAAAAATTTTATGAAAGGGATTCCTTATGACACAATCACGTTTTCTAACGCTGTTTGTATTTCTTTGTGCTGCAATCTTCGTTTCAGGAGCGGCGGCACAGGACGTTGTTCGGAGCAAGAAGTTGATTCAACTCGGCTGGGACATTCCGGACACGGCGTATTTAAAAGAGCATCACGAAGAGATGCAGCAGACAACACCGTTTGACGGTGTTATGGTGTCTCTGGAGACAACTGCGCCAGATGGCAAGAAGTACGGGTCGCGGGGGGTAATGAACGCAGACCCTTGGGACCCCGCTTGGTTTGTAACGGCAATCGATGACCTGAAAGCGTGCCGCTGGACGACATTTACGGACAACTTCATTCTGTTCAATTTTTCGCCGGGAAACCTCGACTGGGACAACGACAAGGGCTGGGAAAATTTTTGCGGCAAAGCGGCAATTTGCTCACAAATTGCCAAGAAAACAGGATTGAAAGGACTCTGCATTGATTTTGAACCTTACGGCAAAACGGTTTTCAAATATGCGGCAGAGTCAGGAAAATCATTCGATGAGATGAAACAACTTGTCCGCAAACGCGGTCAGCAATGGATGAAAGCGATTGCCGCAGAATATCCCGATATGGTTATGTTCACGCTGTTTATCGGATATGTCAATATACATGCGGGATATGATTCTCAACCGGATGACATATTGAAGACGCTCCATTATGGATTGCTTCCGTCTTTTTTCAACGGAATGTTAGATGCCATTCCGCCGAAGATGGAGATAGTTGACGGTACCGAAATGGGATATTACCTGAACGGAATTGACGAATTCAGCCGCTTGTCACTGGCTCTTCAATCAATCGGCGGTCCCGCAATTCGGTTGGTTGCGCCGGAAAATCATGAGAAGTACATTAGACAGATGCGTGTCGGCTTCGGTTTTTATCTCGACATGCACACTAACCCCGAAGGAAATCAGTATTATCGCGGTCCGAAGGAAGGCGGTACCAGGCTTGACCGGCTGGAAGAAAACCTTGCCGCCGCTTTGAAAACAACGGATGAATATGTTTGGATTTACGGCGAGCAGCGGTATTGGTGGAAACCGCGTGCCGGTACCAGAGTGAAAGATGAGCATTGGGAAGCAGCACTGCCCGGAATGACTCAAACGCTGCATTTTACGAAAAGTCCCCGTGAGGCGGCGAAATTGACACTTGGAGCATTGCAAAAAGAGAACCGAATTGTCAATCTCGTCAAGAACCCCGATTTCTCCGAATCGATACCGGCGAAAAGCCGGGTTGGTGATACTGTTGTTGACATCAAAGTTCCTGCGGAATGGGGTTCGTGGCAGGACAAACCGCTAGGAGTATTTTCGTGGGAAGACGGCAGTGCCAAGGCGAGCGGCGTTAAGTGGGGCTGTTTCCTGCAAAGTTTCAAGCCGGTCAACTCCGGTGAATACTATTACATTTCCATTGACAGCAAACAGCAGGGTACCGGAGAAATCGGTATGAGAGTCCGCTGGCAGAATGCCGAGTCAAAATATGTTCGTGAAGCGGAAGATAAGGGTTTTGCTTTCAAAAAAGACACGGAACGCCTTGTCAATCATCCGCTTGCCGACGGTTTGCAGCGTGCCGAAGGTGTTTTTCGGGTTCCTGAAGGTGTTGCAGTGATTCAAATCCAAGCCGGTGTGCGCGACCAGACGACTGCCGACGACGCAGTTTGGTTCGACAACGCCGTGTTGATTCGCCTGCGGTGATATAACACATACCAAAAGAGCCGGGGACCGGAGTACCGGCTAAATGATTGCTAAATGATTATTTTTCCGTTGTGATTTTTTGCATAAGCGTTTGGATTTTCTTGAACAATGCTTCCTCTTCCGGTGTCCGCTCATCTTCGAGAACTTCAAGCGGCCCAAGTCCTTCTTTGAGGGCTTTTACCGCTTCTTCTTTACTTCCCCGCTCAAGGTAAAATTTTGCAATTCTGTAATACCAATCGCAGAGGAATTGCACAACTTCCGGAAAAGCCGCCGCCGTTTCTAAAAGCGATGCTTCACGCTGTTGAAACACTTTTAGTGCTTCAACATCTTTGTTTTCACTGACAAGACAATCGAACAACAACACGTTGACTTCGTTGTATTGCCTCTGATAGCCGACATGCTCCGGCGATTTCTCTACCAGCGTTCCATACGGCACCAACGCCCGAACAAAGTATGAACGTGCATCATCGGGTTTGTCCGCCTTAAGATTCATCTCGCCGCAATGAAGCAGAATGTTGCCATGTAAAAGATTTTCTTCGTTCTGGAACCGCTCTGGATATTTTTCAAGCAATTCACCGAGGAAGCGCAGTGCCGTTTCAAATTCCTTGGCAGCATCATCAAATCGTCCGTCAAGAACGTACGCAAGTGCAAGTGTGCAATAGGTTTGAGCAATGCCGTAATGATATTCCGGCGGGTCATCGAATTTAGTCATGCCTTCGCGAACAGCGACGGATTCCCGAAAATATCTTTCTGCTTCAGCGTTGTTTCCTTGCTTCATTTCTGTTGTACCAAGATTTTGCAGAATCCGGGCAAGATTGCGATGATAATCCGCAACGTTACCATGCTCAGAAACCAGCTGGCGGTTGATGACAAGTGCCTTCAGATAACAATTCATGGTGTTTTTCATATTGATGTCCTCTTCCCTGTACACCACTCCGAGGTCTTTATAACACTTGGCAAGTATGTTGAGATACTTGTCGTTTTTCGGATACTTTTCGACCAGTTTTTCTCCCAATTCAACGGCTCTGACGAAATAATTGATGGATTCGTCTCTATTACCGAAGTCCCTGACAATGCCGGCAATATCAAACAAGGCACCAACCTGTCCGGCAATCACTTCGGGGTCATTCGATTTCTGTTCCACGAAAACTTTGTGGGTCTCCTGCGCCAATTTTAGCAACTTATGGCGAAGCGGCATCAACCCCGAATTCTTAATCACCGGGTCCTTGGCAACGTCCGTAAGAAAAAACTGAACGGTGTCTCTCGCCGTATTGAGATTCGCCTCGGCGCGCTGATACTGCTGTTTAATCAGAAAAGCATATACCACGGAAGAGCAAAGAAAGATTCCGAGCATTGCAACGGCAACCCATTTCATCATTTTTGCCCGTTTTCGGGACGCTTTCAGAATACGGACACTATTTTGCTGAACCCGCAGTTTTTCGGCATCATGCAGCGGATTGCGTTCAACCAAACCGATTTGAGCATCAGCCAGCGTGAGGTCACCGGAACGCAGCGTTAGGTCTATCAGTTCAGTTCGGGCTTCAACTTCCCCTCTCTGTGCGGAAAAAAGAGTAGCGTGCGTTTGCTGGTCTTCTCCAAATTTGACTTCATCTGCAATCTGGTGAAGTTGCAACTCCGCTGCTACGCTGCGAAAAACATCCGACGTTTCAATAAAACGAAGCGTCAGCGACAATAGAGCATCCGGCTGCTCAAGCGTTTGGTCGCGCTCCTTGCGAAGCGCATTGAACGACTTCCAATTCTGGTCGCAGCGGTTCGTAATAATTGCAAAATTCTGATACCGTTTAATCGCATCAACGAAATCACCGGCATCGGTATAACGATTTTCCGGCTGATACGCAAGCGACTTCATCACGATATCAAGAAGTTCGTCTGGAATGTATCGATGCGGTGCCCATAAACGCGGCGGAATGATAACGCCCCGAACAGCCCGCAGCATCGGACCAACTTCAAGAGAACGAATCTCTGCAATGTCTTGCGGAATAAGTCCCTTAATACCGACAGGATTGCAAAGTTCATACGGTGCATGCCCCGTCAGCATTTCATAAAGCAAAGCCCCGAGCAGAAATACATCGGTTGCCGGACAGCACTTCGTCGGCTTGCCGCCGGCGAGTTCCGGCGACCAATACAGCGGAGTTCCCGCAATACCATTGAGACGACTGACATGAGGAACCCGGTCATCGGAGTTCGTTTGATTCTCATCAAAATCGGCGGCTAGTCCCCAGTCAATCACATAAACCTCGCCGTACTTGTCGTTGATGACGACATTATCCGGTTTCAAATCACGATGTATAATTTTATGCTGCCGATGAGCAAATGCAACCGCTTGCGAAACCTCTAAAAGAATACGAAGATTATCGTCAATCGTCCGCGTCTTGATAGTATCCGACCAGCGGCTGCCGTCAACTAATTTCTCAACAACGATTGCCTGACCGGACGGCAGCACATCCAGCGCAAAGACCGGCGGAATGTTCTGGTGAGTCAGCATCGCCTGTGTTCGGACTTCACGAACCAGTGCTTCACGCTCGGAATCGTTCTTCTCACGAAGGTGTTTCAACGCAACAAACTGCTGCGTACTGTGCTGTTTTGCCTTATAGACATCTTTCCAAAAGCCCCTGCCGAGAAATTTATCTACCGTCAACGAATAACTTACGGTGAATGTCTCTGGAGCATCACGAGGATCGGCTTTCTCCTGATGAGAGCCGACGGCAGTGTCGTCTGTCTCCGATTGCTTATCCTCCCAATCAATCGTTTTTGAACGTTCCGGTGCCCACATATCGGTTTCGGCAGGACTTGAAGAAACCGGTGAAGCGTTCCCGCTTGACGGCTGCACATCAATCGTCACATCACCGGCAGCACCAGTGGTCTCTCCCATACTCGGTGATATCGGTGTTGTTTTTTCATCCTGCGGCGGTACATCAATAGTTGCTTCAACTGCAGCGTTTTCGTCTTGCAGATGTACATCAAGGGTCGTTTCTGCATTTTCGCCTTGCGGCTGTGCATCAATAGTTACTTCGGCGGCGGCAACCGGCGGTTTCGGACTCGCAACTTTTTTCTTCGGCTTCAGTTCGCGCCGCAGTTGTACGAGTTCAACGGTCTCGCTCAGCCGCTGCTGGTCAACTTGAGGAAAACGTCTGCTCACCGTTTCGATGTCAGGGTCGTCGTCGGCAATTTCGAGTTCATGTTCGAGAAGCCGAATGAGGATATTTTCGTTGCCGCAGTAGTCGGGGTGTTCCCGCAAAAACACTTCGACGGAAAGCGAAGCCGTTTCGCACCGCTGTTTGAATTCGGCGAGAAGAATCTCTTCGACTAGGGTTTCGGCATATTCGGGCCAAACTTTTGCGTACTGTTCTGCTCGCGGAGCATTTCCGGCTTTGTAGATATAAACGTATTCCGCAACGGCGCGGTCGAAAATGAAACGTTTGAGGTTGTCTTGCATAATACGTATTATTTTACTGAAAATTCCCGAAAAATGCAAATAGCCCATAGTTTGGGAGTTTTTTCACACAGAGGCACAAAGACACGGAGGAGTCAATTCCTTGTTTCTCATCCTCCATGTCTTTGTGCCTCTGTGTGAAAAAACAATGAAATTCGGGGCGGTTGTTCCCCCTCAAGTACGCAGCCCGAAAATGCCGATAAACGAGACGATGTACTACCCTTCTGCCTTATGCGGGAAATTATGATGTCACGAATATCAACGAAATATACGTCCCCATTTAGCCGGTATTCCGGCGCACTACTCACTATAATGTTGTGTTGCGCACCTCTTGCGGCACAGGTCGCCTTAGTTGACAACTCCGCCGACAGCGGCACAGGAACACTCCGAGATGTTCTGACAACGGCAGTTGACGACACAAATGTCTCCTTCGACCTAAACACGAATAATACAATTACGCTTCTTTCTGCTTTGCCGAGTATCACTGCAAACAATCTGACCATCGACGGATACAACGACGGCATTAATCAGATTATCCTCTCTTCCGTCAGCGGTTTTTTCAATACCGGCGCGGGGGTCGATTCATTCACGTTGAGTAACATCACGCTCCAGGACGCTTTCACGATAGGCGGTACAAATGCGTTCTATCTCGGTGCCGACACCGCACTGTTGTCGCTAAATAACACGACATTCCAGAACAATACCCAAGCTTCGGCGACAGGTTACGGCGGAGTCCTGTACTTTGCGAATAACAACGCAACTATCAGCAATACAGGCAATACGTTATTTTCTGGAAACTCCACCTACGGCTCCGGCGGAGTAATTGCTTCCAGCGGGGCACTAACGATTGGCAACACCGGTACCATCACGTTCACCGGCAACCAAGCCGGTACCAGCGGACAAGGCGGGGCGATTTATGCAAACGGCAACGTAACCATCGACCAAGGCGTAACCTTCGGCGGGGCTTTAGCGACAGACGGCAACTCTGCCTACGATGGCGGGGCGATTTACCTCGGTGCCGCCGCTACCCAACTTTCGCTCAACGGCACGCTATTCCAAAACAACGCGTCAACCTACAATGCAGGAGCGGTGGTTTTTGAGAGCGCGGGTACGATCACAAACACCGGCAATACTGCGTTCGATGGAAACACCACAGTCAACGTCGGTGGTGCAATTCTTGCAAATGGAGGTTTGACCATCACCAACACCGGCACGCTCACCTTTACCGGCAATCAGTCAACCGACGTAACGAGTCGAGCCGGGGCAATTTATTCCGGCGGCAACGTAACCATCGGTCAAGGCATTACTTTTGGCGGGACAAACGCCGCCGATGGCAACTCCGCTTTCGAAGGTGGAGCAATTTATCTTGCTGCTACTGCGGCTTCCCTATCTCTCGATGGTACGTTATTCCAAAACAACACGGCGGGCGGTTACGGCGGGGCGGTGCGCTTTAATAATGCAGCATCAACGCTGACCAACACCGGCAATACGCAGTTCATTGACAACACGGCAACCATCAATGGCGGAGCGATTTACGCCGTGGGGGCATTGACCATCACCAATACCGGAGGCGGTACGCTCACGTTCACGGGAAACCAAGCAACGGGTGCATCCGGTACGGGCGGAGCAATTAGCGCGAATGGCAACGTTAACATCGGCAGCGGCGTTACCTTTGATAGTAATTTAGCATCAGTGGGTGGCGGGGCGATCTTCCTACAAACCACAGCCACACAACTCTCCCTCGACGGTACGACGTTTCAACAGAATTCGGCAAACGGCACCAACGGTGGAGCGGTTAACTTCGGGAATAGCGGCGCAACGACGTTGTATTACGCAGGAAACACAACATTCATCGATAACTCAGCTGCCCTCAATGGCGCAGCAATCTACGTTGCCGGTGCCCTGACATTAACGAACACCGGTGGAGGAACTCTCTTGTTTAGTGGCAACACGGTCACAAATGCTGTTGGTATAGGTGGCGCAATTGGTGCCGAAGGAAACTTAACCATCGGTTCTGGCGTGACGTTCGATAGTAACTCATCATCACAGGGTGGGGCAATCTTCCTCAATACTGCTGCCACGTCACTTTCCCTTAACGGTACAACGTTTAAAAATAACACGGCAGGCAGTTTTGCCGGAGCAGTACACTTTGCGAATGCCGGTGCAGTGACTCTCGTCAACAGCGGCATCACGTCATTTGCCAGCAACACTGCAACCACCAGTGGCGGGGCAATTTTTGCCAATGATGCCTTGACACTCACCGGCAGCGGTGTCATCGATTTCAGCGGCAATACTGCATCGCAAGGCGGTGCGATTTATGCCGTAGGCAATGTAACGCTGGATAGCGGTGTTACGTTAAGAAGCGATATTGATACCGACATTTACACGCCGACTTTCGTTCTTGCCAATGGTGCCGCACTATTTTTCGATTTAACGAATGCAGACGATACAACGACTAACCTTGCCGTCGCAGGGGCGGTTAATTCGCTGGGAACCAGTACCGTAGTCATTGATTCATGGGAAATTGGTACATACAAACTTATGACAGCAACCGGCGGTGGTATTGATGCCGCCGACTTTGACCTTGATACGACGGAATTCATGGGGCGGGAAAAAGGAATTTTCACTAGTCCGACTGACGGAGAGTTGATTCTCACGATGTCGCTTGCTGACCTTGACCTTGTTTGGACGGGAAATACTGACGGCAACTGGAACTCGACTGCGAGCAATAACTGGCATTTAGCCGGTACTCCGGCGCAAAGTGAGATGTTCATGAACGGCGATTCCGTGACCTTTGACAACACTAGCGCGGTTAAAAATGTCATCGTTGATAACAGCGGCGTTACGGTTTCCGGTATGGAAATCACCGGCGGTGCGTACTCGCTTAGCGGCGGCAAAATAACCGGTGCTGCACTTCTCGTCAGTGGCGGTTCGGCAACATTCGATAACGATATGGACTTTGTGAATGGTTTGGACATAAGAAGCGGCGCAACAGTTGAAATCGGCAATGATGGAATTCTCGTAAGTACTATGCCGATTGATAATGCCGGTACGCTGCGGTTCAATCGGACTAACGACTATACGTTTGTCAATAACATCACGGGAAGCGGTAATGTAACGAAAACCGGCAGCGGTAAGATGACGCTTGATGCAGCGTCAATGAGCGGCAACTTTTCGCAGCAGCAAGGCAATGTTGAACTTGCCGCCGGTAGAACTTGGTCAGGGAATTACACGCAAACTGCCGGAACGTTCATCGGCGGTAACAATGCAGCGGTGACCGGCAATGCAACCTTCACCGGCATCGTTGATGTTGACGGCATTTTGAGTACCGGTTTGCTGACGCTTGACGGTGCGGCGTTGTTAATCGGTTTGGCCGCCGATAATGTTTCGGACAAGATTATCGTTGCAGGAACGGTAAATTCGCTTAGCGCAAGTACTATTGAATTGTCGAACTGGGAAACGGGAACCTTCACGCTCATGACAGCGTCAGGCGGAATTGATTTCACGAAGTTTGACGTTGACAGAACCGGTCTTGGGTCACGTCAATCTACAGTGCTTTTCGGCGATGCGGCTAAGTTGCTCTTAACAACTTCGACGGATAATCTTAACCTCGTATGGGCGGGCAATACAGACGGAAACTGGGACACAACGACGAGCGGAAACTGGCGGGACACGGCTTTCAATCCCGAAAGATTCAATCCGAATGATTACATTATTTTCGATGGTACGTCGGTGAACAACGATGTCGTAGTCGGCAACGTTACGGTCTCCGGTATGGAAATCACCGGCGGTGCGTACTCTCTTAGCGGCGGCAAAATAACAGGGATTTACATACCGGATGCAAGCCATACGACAACCGGAAAACTTGCGATTTCCGGTGCGGCAACCAGTGTTGCGTTGAATGTTGAGACCAACTTTGAACGCGGCTACACGATGAGCGGCGGAACGTTGATACTTGGTCACAACCAAGCATTGGGGACCTACTCAACGGATACAACAACACCGGCTAATTCGCCGGGACAACTCACGATTAGC
>WRCR01000073.1 GCA_009783865.1 Planctomycetaceae bacterium
CGGACAAAATGAACACGCTTTGACAACGTATCTGCGGTTGCAGGAATTATATTCGCCGGACGATGTACCGCCGGAACTATTGCTGGCAAAGGCAAGCGTTTATGCCGCAATGGGACGCGCAAATGAAGCGGAAAATTGCCTGAAGCAAGCACAAACCCTGCGAAAGGTATTGTGACCCTCTCGCCGCTCGCTGCCCGGAGTACCGGCTAAATGGGCGGCACTTTTTTGCCCCCTCTTGACACTACTACTATTTCTGGTAGTATTACCGTCAATAGTATTATTGCCCAAACAACAGAAACCATGACATACCAAGAATTAAATACCCTCGGAACCCAGCAGCGGCGTGTGTTGGAAATCGTTTGGCAGCGCAGCGGTGCGACCGTACAGGAAGTACTGACCGAACTGAACGCAGCGTCAAATGCTCCGCCGTTGGCTTACACGACTGTACTTGCAACTATGCAGAAACTCGAAAAGGCGGGCTGGCTGATGCACGAACCCTCGCCGGAAAACAGCCGGACGTATGTCTATTGGGCAACGCGAACCCGCTGCGGTGCTATCGGCGATTCGCTGCGCAAGTTTGCCGACACCTTTCTCGACGGAAGCAAAACGCTGCTGTTTCAGCACTTCGTGGATGATACGGGACTTAGCGAAGAGGAATTGGACGAAATAAAACGAATGATTGAGAAGAAGAAAAGATGAACGTCATTCCCGCGAAAGCGGGAACCTAGACGAAAAACGTGAAAATCAACCCTCTAGATCCCCGCCTACGCGGGGATGACGGAAAAACCATGACCACAATCCTTTACCTATTCGGCACATACATCACCTTCGCCATTTGGCAATCGACTTTTTGGCTTGCCGCAGCGTTGCTGTGCGGAAAACTGTACCGCCGCCCACCGTGGAAGGCACACATCTGCTATACCACGGGAATCTTCGCCGCAACACTCACGCCGCTGCTTTCGACCATCGTTTCGGCAATGAACGGCGGGGTACTCAACGTCGCAGTTCCAAAGTGGTTCGAACCGCAGACACTCGGCTTGATTTGTCTCATCGGAACAACGTTTTTCGCTCTCGCTTTGCTCTACGGCATTGCGGCTTCGCGAAAATTGATGTTCCACACAACGCCGTTTCCCGACAAGGAATCGCAGGATGCTCTGCTGCGTCATTCCAAGACGCTTCGCAATGTATCGCTGCCGATTTTGTTCACATCGCCGAGTGTCAAAAGTCCGACGGTCTGGTGCTGGGGACTGCATCCGGCAGTGCTGCTGCCGGAGTCCATCGCGAAAGAACTCCGCCATAATGAACGCGATGCCGTGTTTCTGCACGAGTTGTCGCATATTATCCGAAGAGACCACCTAACCGCTTTGGCTGTCCGGCTTTGCGGCGCGGTGCTGTTTTGGAATCCGTTGTATTGGCTTGTGCTTTGGCAGAGCGACCTTGCCGCCGATGAGTCGTGCGACCATCTCGTTTTAACGCAGGGCAACATTCCGCCACAGCAATATACTGACACGCTTCTTCGGCTCGTTGCGCCGGAGTACCGGCTAAATAGTTTTGTTCAATTTCTATCCCGAAAGGAAAAAATCATGAAACGCATTGACCGCATTACGAATTTTGTACGCCCTGATAATTTAGCCGGTACTCCGGTGTATCTTTGGACGGCATCGGTATTTACGACTGCTCTGTTCCTCTGCGTTGCCCTGGCGTTTTGTCAGGAGGGGAAACAAGCAACAACGAATCAAGCAGGTGAATTCACGTTGGAAACGGGAGTCAAAGGCACCGTTACGATGGACGGCAAACCGCTTGCCGGTGCAACGGTGACGCTTACTCCAAGAGAGCCGGCTGCTGCGCCGCCGGACGTTGTCATATCGCAAGAAGACGTACTCATTTTCGACAAAGGCATCTGGACAAACAAAAACACGGGAAAGGAATTACCATCGGGAACCGTAGTGCAGGGAACTGACGGTACATTCCGGCTGGACATAAAAGAAGGTGTCGGCAGCGTTGTCAAACTAACTGGCACCGGTTCGAGCGGTATGGGAAAGTACATCGAATTCAGCAAAGGCGGTAACTCTGTTTCTGCTTCCCATCTCACACGCGATAAAATTGACAAGATACTAAATGCGCCCATTATGGGAGATGAAGACGTTTTCGTTTTCGGAGACGGCGTTTGGAAGAACGAAAAAACGGGCAAGGAATTGCCGGCAGGAACCCTGGTGCAGGGAACAAGAGGAGTTTTCCGACTGGACAAGAAAGATGAGAAAGGGCAAGTTGTCCTTGTAGAAGGGTACGGGGCAATCGGCAGCGGAGAATACATTCGCTTAACGCAAGGCGGAAATGGTTTTGCCGGGCGCAACACGCCGTTTCCAGTGTCGCAGGAGTCCGCCCCAATAACTACAGCGGTGAGTCCGATGGGGATGACAGGAGTATCTTTGAATATGCAAGATGGATACGTTGTCATCAAGGACGTTATCAAAGGCAGTCCCGCCGCTGCGTCAGGCGAAATCCATCCGCAAGACAGAATAGCGGGAATAGGACAAGGAAAGGATGGCGCAATCTTGGATGTTACCGGTTTTCAACTTGCCGATATTTCACAACTAATGCGGGGAAATAGGGGCTCAATAGTACGCTTGAAAGTATTGCCGGGCGGAAAGGAACCTTCTAAAATTGTGGAACTTGTTCGCGACAGTATTCCGACAACACTGCCTGCACCAGACGGTGGATTCATATCGCCCCAAGGTTTGACGCACTTGGTCATCTGCGGACCGGCAGGCGATTTCAATCCGCAAACCTATCAAGCCTATCATGATTTGTGCGATGCTCCCATTCGCAATACTGGTGCGAACAAGATGTTTTCCAAAATGCAAAGGGTGGACGGGAAAAACTTGCTGTTGATGTTGACGAACGATCCAGTCAGAATGCGTGGATCGATTGACGCTCTTCCGCAACTCGAATATCTCCGCACGGAACGCCTCACGCAGGAAATGTTTGAAGAACATATCAAACACTGGGCACACATATTGGGGCCTGCCGACGGCGGTTACGTCACACCGCAGGGCGGTTATACGCATAAAGCCGTTTTCGGACCGAAAGATGATTTCCAACCGAACAACCCGATGCAACTGTTGAACGAATTGAATGATCCCCTGTTCAAAACGAACATTGCGACGGGATATTTTCGGACATGGCCCGAAGACGGCAGGCTGATCGGCGGAATTTGCACGCACGATGCAGAAGGATTGAAAAAAGTGATCGAATCGGCTCCGCGACTCGAATTCATCAAGTCAGAACGTCTCACCAAGGAATCATTCGAGGCGTATGAAAAGACACCGCAACTTTCGATGCCTCCTGCTGATGGCGGTTATGCTGCGCCCGAAGGCGGGTTCACGCACCTGCTTGTTTATGGACCGAAAGGCGATTTCAAACCGCAGGGACCGAGGGACTTCCTCAATATCTCGCATCCCAAATATACTGAATTCAAGGTTCACAATGGGTATTTTCGTACCAGAGTGGAAAATGGAAAACTGATTGCGTATCACTTGACAACTACACCGGAAGAGTTCAAAAAACTGATAGAGTCAATCCCGCAATTCGAGTATATCAAAACGGAACGGCTCACAAAGGAAATGTTCGAAGCGCATGAAAAGACGGTTCAGGAATCGCTGCCGCTTCCGCCGTCACCGCGTTTGCTTGAAATCGAAAAGACCGACTGGTTCGGCAAACTGAACGAGCGGCAGAAACAGTATGTCCGATGGGACGAGAATCAGTTCGCTTACGTTTACGGTTCGGAAAAGTACAATGTCGGCGATACACGAGACGAATTTGAAAAACGCTGGCTTGAAGAATTAGAAAAGCCGGAGCCGGGCTTTCCGGGAATGACGGTTACCCCGTATGTCGAGGCAATTATCGGATTGGCAAAAATCAAGAGCGATAAGGCGTTGCAGCCGCTGTTGAAGATTGCCGTTGAAAGAGTCGTCAAGGATAACGCTCACCGGCATTATGCTACAAAGGCATTGGGAATGCTCGGTAATCCGGCTGCGATACCGGAGTTGATTCCGCTTGTATATCATTTCAATTTCAACACCCGTTGGGATGCCCAAATTTCGCTGGTTCGGCTGACCGGTCAAAGTTTCGGCGGCGATGCCAAAGCGTGGGGAGAATGGTATATGGTTAATCAAGACAAACTTGGCAAAAACTTACCGGCGTTTGACACGGCACCGGTTGATTGGTCTTGCGGAAGTACCAATTCAGAGATTCAACGATACTGCGACCCTGCGGTGCAAGAGGAAAACGATAACCGGTTCTTCAGGGGACAATCGCGTGAAGACCAAGGGGCTTCCGGCGGCGGAGTACCTGTTATCGTCAAGATGGAACCCGCCAATGGTGCGGCGGATGTCGATGCAGCAGTTGTGAAGGAACTGCGTGTGACCTTTGACATCGACATGAACACCGGCGGTTATTCGTGGTGCGGCGGCGGTCCAATGTTCCCGAAACTTCCCGATGGTGAAAAGCCGAAGTGGATTGACAAGCGGACTTGTGTGCTGCCGGTTGAACTGGAAAGCGGCAAGGACTATGTTCTCGGAATCAACGCCCCGAGTTTCAAAAACTTCAGGAGCGAGGCAGGTGTTCCCGTCGTTCCGGTGACGTATAAATTTTCAACGAAGTAAAGCGGATTAGAAGTCGAACGCTAAACCGATAGTCAAGACGGTCTTTTTGCTCTTGCCAACCTTCTGAAAATCGGTTAGCATTATCGACGTTTCAATCCCCATCACTAAAGGAAAAAATCATGAAACGCCTTAACATTTTGATGGCATCGGTCTTTCTGTCCGCCCTGCTCATCTGTGCTGCATTGGTCGCCCTGCTCTTCTACGTTACACCGGCGTTCTGTCAGGAAGGGAAGAACCTCACTGCAACAGCGAATCAAGCCGGTGAATTCACGTTAGAAATGGGACATCATCCCGTCAAAGGCACTGTCACGCTTGACGGAAAGCCGATTGCCGGCGCAGTGGTATCGTTGATACCATCTCCGGAAAAGCGTCCATGGGGACCCGAACAGGCAACCGGAAAACCCGATGCTTACCTGAACGCAGCCGGCGGCGATTATCCTACGGCGTGGGCTTCGCTCACAGAAGACGGACAAGAGGAATGGCTTGAATTGACGTGGGACAAACCGATTGAAGCCGCCGGTGTCGATGTTTATGAAACGTTTAATCCGGGGGCGTTGGTGAAAATCATCGCATACGACCCCGTTGTCCGAGGATACAAAAAAGAAGTTGCTAAATGGGCTGGTGTTGACCCTACACCGTGTGACGCTCCAAACGGTAAAGGCATCTCGAAAATTCGTTTTGAAAAGCCGGTGCTGACGAATCGGGTTACTCTTTACCTTGATAGTCCGAAAGTTCCCGGCTGGAACGAAATCGATGCGGTCGGACTGGTCGATACAAAAGGCGAAGTTCATTGGGCAACCGGAGCAACGGCAAGCAGCACGTATGCGGATGTACGGACAAGGACAAACGGGAGAGTCAATTATTTTGGCACACAAACACCGGCGGAAGAGCCGAAAAAAGAGCGGAACTGGGCTGCTCCCGAAAAGGAAGAGCGGGTTCGGGAAGTGTTGCGCAAGTTGAAAGATGCCAACACATATTGGTTTTCGTCTGCGGGTCAGAAAAAGGTCGAGTCGTGCAAGTTCGCGTTTCATTTATCCGCAGATAATGAGAAAGTTATCGATTGGAACAACAAAAATAATCCCGGTAATTGGTACACGGAATTTTACCGCAAGGGAATTTCATACATCGGCGTTTCGCGGCTTCTTGTCGTTGACATTGACGGCTTGCGGTGTACATCGGCGGCGGAAGACACCGATGCCGGAACAATTACGTTTGATTTCGTTCTCGCACAGGAATGGATGAACGCTGTCGGAAACGGCATTTCAGGCAGTTGGCGCGGCTGGTTCAACGGCGTTATCGGCGAAGGAAAAGCCGTTATTGATACGAAAACGAACACGCTTGTCGAAATAGTCACGAAGAATTATGACGAAAAGTTTTTTGATTATGTCGAACTAGAGCCGGGCAAATTTGTACCGCAGCGGATAGTCGTTGACTATCACAAAGGTTCGCGGGATAAGCCGGAAGACGGCATGTATTTTGATTTCCGCTTCAAGGTATATGAACCGTGTATTTGGCTGTTTGACATGAGTATTCCGCGAGATGTCGGCAAACCTATCGTCTGGGTTGACAATGTACAAATCAACGGCAAAGAGGCGGTCGAATTGAAAAAGAAGAACGAAAAAGACGAGATTGCTCCGAAACAAGCAGAACGAATCAAGAGTTACAAAGTCGGCAAAAGCGTTGCGAAATTTCCGGCAGTTGTTAATGGCGATATAAGAACGCCGGAATCCGCATACGCCTTTGGAAACCAAATCATCGCCGCTGATGACCCCGAAAAAATAAAACGTCTTCGGACGTACACCGTACAGAAGGAGATTCCCAAGGATATGGAAGCGTGGATTACAGACATGACACCGGAAGTCCGCTCGCAGATGGGAAATGCCGAGATTCTGCAAGTATTCATCTACAAAGATAAATACGCAATGACGATTGCCGAAGTCGTCAAAGGGGAAAAGTACAACAATCGTCTTTTTGAAAAACAGGACGGACGCTGGTTCGGCAACGGCGGAGGCGGTTTGTTCAACGGAAAGTCAGCCGATGAAGTCGTCAAAATGCTCGACGGAATGTTCGCCAAACTGGCAGATAACTGGGATAAAGTAAAGGATACGGAGAAATAGAAATGTCCAGCGATTACGAAACCGCTTCATTACCGCAACTGCAACACATCCGTCCTGCACCGCGCTATTTGCCGCTTTCGGCAAAGTTGTATTTGCGCTTGTGTTCCACAGTGACACCGCTTTTTGGTTGGATTTTTGCGGGCATCGGATTTGGATTTGCTCTGATACTGCCGATTACCGAAGGATTGGACGGTGCGATTCCGCGAATTTGGGTTGATTCGGGAAAGGGAACAGTCATCAGCGTTACAGATGTTAATTTTCACATCAACGACAAGAAAATTTTCGCTTATCACTTTGAAACCGGCAATCAAAAAATAATCAGCGTTTCATACGGATACAAAGACGAATACAAGACCGGAGACAACGCAGACATTCAAAAATCTGGCTGGCGGTACAGGATTAAAGGACAGTCATTGTCGCGGGCTGGTTTTTTTCCTTTGATTTTTGTGGGGGCTGGCTGTTTTTTCGGAGTGATTGGACTTTGTTTTCCGATTTACTCTTGGTTTGCCAGCGGGAAAGCAATTCATCTTTTGCAGGACGGCACGGCAATCGGTGCGAAATATATCGGCATGAATCCGACCGGTATGCGGGTAGGCGGAGGAAGACATGGCGGAGGCAAACCGGTAATGAAGGTTGATTTTGAATATCAAGTCGATGTAAACACTTACACGGCTTCCGCACAGGTGCTGGATACTTCCCGATTGACCGACAGCGGGTATAAAGTGGTGCTTTACGACCCGCTTGAACCGAAACGAGCGGTTATACTGGACGGTTTGCCGAGCGGAATTCGTCTTGATGATTTGACAGGCGAGTTTTACGTTAATCCGCTGCGCATTGTTTTTCCGCTATTTGCAGCAACTATTGTCAGTGCAGAAATACTTGCTGTTATTGTGTTTATTATCATAGCGATTTGAGGGACTATATTTTTATGCCGCGTATCTTTCACATTCTAACTTGGTTCTATGTTGTTTTACTGACACTGCTTTTATGGCTGCCTGACCCGCGGACTTATTTTCGCACCGAACTGTCAGACGAAGGACCTGCCGGATATGCGCACATCATTACTTTTGCCTTGCTTGCTTTTCTCATTGAAATAGACCGGGAAAGAAAGAGCCGGTTTTTCTGGACAACGCTTTTAATCGGTTATGTTTTTCTGACGGAAATCGTTCAGGAAATGCTGCCGACTTTCCGCTGCTTCGACATAGCCGATATTATTCAAGACCTTGCGGGCTTGATGCTGGGATTATACTTCGCGGATATTGCGAAACCGATGGTGAGAAGATTTCTGAACCGCTCATCGGCAATATCGTAATACTTCTTTTCGATTTCAAACCCGATAAAGTTGCGGTTATTCCGCAATGCTGCAACGCCGTGAGAACCGCTGCCGGTGAACGGGTCTAACACTGTTTGCCCTTCCAGCGTGAACATTCGTATCAAATGCGCTATGAGACGCACCGGTTTGACAGTCAGATGTTCGATTTTCGTATCCGTTTCACTTTGCCGCACACTTTTCGGAACGTCCATCAATGTGCCGGGAAACCTGCCGTCCAATGTCTCCTTCGTGTTGACAAGTCCGACGTGATACTTTCGCCAATTTTCCACGAAAGTTCCTTCTTTCGGTTTCTGCCCCAGCGTCATCGGTTCAATCTGCGGTTTGAGTTGCGGGGTCTTCCAGCCGTCAAGTTCTTCGATGAGTTGCTGTTTCTCTTTTTCGGAAAGTGTTTTATCTTTCCTGATAAAATGCGTTTGCGAAAACGCTTTTGCTTGTCCTTCGTATTTCCAGCCGAGCAAGTCGCGGATTTCAAAGCCCGCCAAATCAAGAGCCATAGCGGTTCGATGATAAAGCCGACCTTGTGAAAAAATTATGCAAAACCCGCCGGGTTTTAATACCCGAATGAATTCTTTGCACAGCGGTTCGAGAAACCGCTGTAGATTTTCGCCTTGTGAGCGGTCGAATTTCATGCCAACGGGCAGTCCGCCGATGACACCGGATTTTGCGGACTTTCGTGCAAGCGTTTTATCGTTCCAATTATCGTCCATTCCGTCAATGAAATACGGCGGGTCGGTCACGATAAAGTCGATAGAACTATCAGCAAGCGTTTTTATACCCTGTCGGCAGTCGGCGTTATACAGCGTGTAATTAATCATTATCTCACAACCAGTTGCGAAAGAACAGAGCAAAGCCGCGCAAGCGGCAAAACGCCGTCTTCTTGTGTCACAGCAAACCGATTACCACTTCCTGACTACAAAACCATCGGGCTGCGGCATTATTTCAACTGCTCTTGCGGATTGAACAATAACATACAAGCCGTTTTCATGAGCATAATTTATAACATTCTCTGCTATCATTGTGCCAGCAACTGCACCGACGAAACGCTTGCCATTGCTGCCGTCAGCATCAACAAAACGGCGGTACTTTTCAATTCGTTGGATATGGTCAATTACGTGGTCCATTTTCAAAGTTGTCTTTGCTTCCACCAAAATGGCAACGTCACCGTCCTCAAGAAACAGGTCAATTTCGCCGCTCCCGGCTGTTCCTCTTTTTCCAAAAACCTTGTTTTGGCTATGTGTCTTAACGTTATATCCCAGTTCTCTGAATTGGGCGACAAGATTTCCTTCGCCGAGTAGTTTTTCTATCAGGTCGCCAACCCTATTGCCAAGAGCCCCCACGGTTTTGCTGACAGTTTCTACTATTTCACTGGTTTTATCTACCCTTTTGCCGAGGACTTCTACGGCTTCGCTGGTCTTATCTATCTGCTTGGCGGTATCCTGAAACCTTTTATCTATACGCAGGTCAGTTTGCCTGAACAGTTCAAGAATTCCTTCAATAGTTAACGCGGGTTGCGGTTGGGACATAATTTCTCTCCTTTATATTTACATGTTTTCAGACTTCTCCTCATTATATTACTGAATGTGCTTATTGTACCATGACATTCGATTTTTTTAATACTTAAACTGCAAATGGCAAGAACCATTATCTCACCAGTTGCGGGTCGAGCCAAAGTCCTTTGTCTCTTTAGCAGCATCTATATCGTCGAAATGATAACATATTCATAAATGTTGGTAATAACAAAAAGTGCCGCGGTGAGCAGCGAGTAACGAGAACAGAGCCGGAGTACCGGCTAAATAGGAAGTACTTACAAATTCTCACAAACGAGGTCGCCGACTTCGGAAGTTCCGAAGCCCATCTTTCCGGCGGCTTGACTCTTCATTCTACTGCCGGTTACAATCGTTATTGCTTTCGTCACCCTTGCAGCGGCTTGAGCAAAACCCTCTTGTTCCAGCAACATTGCTGCCGCATTGATTGCCGCTATGGGATTGATAACGTTCTTGCCCGTATATTTCGGTGCGCTGCCGCCCATCGGTTCGTACATACTGCAACCGCCTTTTTCGGGATTGATATTGCCGCCCGCCGCAACGCCCATTCCGCCTTGAATGATGCCCGCCAAGTCCGTGATAATATCGCCGAACATATTCGTGGTCACAATCACATCGTAGTATTCAGGATTTTTTACCATCCACATACAGCACGCATCAACGTGATTATAGTCGGTTTTCACATCGGGATATTCTTTCGCAACCTCCTGAAATGTCCGCCACCAAAGGTCGTGTCCGAAAGTCAACACGTTGGTTTTGGCGACAAGCGTGAGCATTTTTCCTTTCGGATTATCCCGCTTTTGAGTATATTCAAAAGCCCAGCGGATACAGCGTTCACAACCCTTGCGGGTATAAACGGCGGTCTGTGTTGCAACTTCATCCGGCGTTCCTTTTTTCAGGAAACCGCCGATGCCGGCGTACATATCTTCGGTATTTTCCCGCACGACAACGAAGTCAATATCTTCCGGCTTCTTGTCTTTGAGCGGCGTTTCAACACCGGGCAGCAGTTTCACCGGTCGCAGATTGATGTATTGGTCGAATGCAAATCGCAGACGCAGAAGCAATCCGCGTTCTAAAATGCCCGGCGCAACATCGGGATGCCCGATAGCACCGAGCAAAATCGAACTATAGCGGCGAAGTTGAGCGATTTCGTCATCGGTTATAATGATGCCCGTTTTGAGATAGCGGTCGCCGCCGATGTCGAAGGAATCGAATTGCATCTCGATTTTTTCCAGTTTTCCAACGGCTTTAAGTACTTTAACGGCTTCGGCTGTGACTTCGGGACCTGTTCCGTCTCCGCCGATGACGGCAATTTTCAAGGAATTATTCGGCATTAGTGTTTATCTTGTTGAAGTTTTAGTATAAAACATTTTTTTATTATACCTGTTCCATAACCCATTGAGGTCAACGATATACCTTGCCCGGCAGGGCAAAAAATATCATAATGGTGTTATCGTATCAGATTTTGTTTTCAAGTCAAGACCGCCGCTAAACTATCTTCCTTTCATAACATTATTCCGCTTACTCAAATAAGCCGACAAAGCGGCATCAAGCGGAACACCGGTGCGGAACAAACCGTAATCGCATTGCAGTTTCGTGCAGCCCTGTTTGACTTCCTCAAGATAAGCATTGACCGCTTCCAAATAAGCCCGGCGCAGCATTCGCGGGTCACAGCGGATTTGCACCGGCAGTTCCAATCCTTCAAATTGAATCGCTCCGCCCAGCGTGAAATCAATCTCCATGTCGTCCATAATATGCAGCACAAGAACATCATGACCTCGGCTGCGAAGATAACGTAAACCCTGAAATAAACCCTCCCGCTGCGTCAGCAAATCGGAAATCAACACCGCCAAACCGTTAGGACGAATTGCTTCCGCCGCTGCCTGCAACGCTTCATCCAATCGGGGCAACGCTAAATCTACGTTTTGCAGCAACTCGGTCAACTCAATCTTCTGCGGCGCATAACTTTTTTGCTGTTGCGTTTGCTGGTTTTCTTGCTGTGACGTTTTCTGCGGCGTTGAACGAAACAAGCGGTCAGCAACTGCAAAGAGTTGCGACTGTTTCATCTTGGGCGGCAGGATACTTTTCGTTTCCTTGTCGAAAGTAATACAGCCGACCGCATCCTGTTGCCGCACCGCAAGATAAGCAAGCGAAGCGGCAAGCGTGCAGCCGTAATCATACTTCGTCATCTTGCCGCTGCCGTAACGCATACTTTGGGAAATATCGGTGAGCAGAGTCAGCCGAAGATTCGTATCAATTTCATACTGCTTGACATACAGGCGGTCTTGTTTCGCCCAAACTTTCCACTCAACACTGCGCAGGTCATCGCCCGGCACATATTGCC
>WRCR01000074.1 GCA_009783865.1 Planctomycetaceae bacterium
AACGCGGAGTCGTAGTTGTACGTGTTCCTGAAGGAATCGGTTTTCTTACAATCCTCGCCGGAACCCGCGACCAAAAGACCGCCGAAGATGTCGTTTGGTTCGACAACGCCGTGTTGGTGCGATTGAACTAAATCCTGTCCTTATTTAATTGAAACAATAACTATGCACGATTTTTTATTTGCAATGTTCGTCTCCGAATTGGAAGACGCTGTCGGACGTGAAAACTGTTCGACTCATCCCATCGACAAGTTGACGCACAGCGTTGATTACTTCTGGCTCTCTCGCATGTGGACAGATAGCGGCTGCCGAATGCCGGAAGCCGACGTTGTCGTCTCGCCGAAAGATGCCCAAGAGGTTTCAAAGATATTGAAGATTGCCAACTACTACAAGATGCCCGTGACAACTTGGGGCGGCGGCGGCGGAACGCAAGGCGGACCACTGCCCGTCTGCGGCGGTATCGTTCTCGATACAAAACGTATGAACCGCATCTGGCAAATCAATACCGAGTCGATGTACATCGAATGCGGAACCGGTGCGATTTATAAACATATCGAAAATGCCGCCAATGAAAAGGGTTATGCAACAATGCACTATCCGAGTTCGCTGAACTGTTCAACGGTCGGCGGCTTTCTCGCTCATCGCGGCATCGGCGTCGTCTCGACAAAATACGGAAAAATTGACGACATGGTTCTGCAAATGGAAGTAGTGTTGCCCAACGGCGATATTATCGAAACCTCGCCTGCTCCGAAACATGCTGCCGGTCCCGATTTGAATCAGATTTTTATCGGCTCCGAAGGAACGCTAGGCGTAATGACGAAAGCGCAAATGCGGATTTACGTTCAGCCCGAAACCCGAAGATTTCGGGCGTTTCTGTTCAAGAATATGTCCGATGCTTTCAAAGCGGGAAAAGAAATACTTCAGAAATTCAAGCCGTCCGTGATGCGGTTGTACGATGAAGCCGAGACGGGGTCTATCATCAAGAAAATCATCGGCGTTTCCAAATCGGGTGCTTTCATGAACATTGCCCTCGAAGGTGTTGCGGATATTGTCGCCGTTGAAGAACGGATACTGCTCGAAACATTCAAGCATTTCGGTGCCGAAGACCTCGGCAGCGAATACGGTGAAAAATGGTGGAAGGAAAAAATCACGTTCTTCTATCCCGGTCACGCACTCGACCTGCCGTGGATGTTCGGTACTATGGATACGATTGCGCCGTTTGATAAAATCGAAAAAATCTATTGGGCAATGAAGGAAGCCGTTGAAACGAATTTTCCGATGGCGCGGTTTATCGCTCATTTTTCGCATTGGTATGAATGGGGCGCAATGATTTACGACCGGTTCATTGTGGAAGAGCCGCCGCAAGACCCGTTGGAAGCCCTGCGGCTGCACAATCAGATTTGGAACTGCGGTGTCCGCGCCGCATTGGCAAACGGCGGTGTTGTCAACGACCATCACGGAGTCGGAATCAAACTTGGACGGTTGATGAAAGAACAATACGGTCCAGCGATGCAGGTCTTCGAAGTACTGAAACGCGGACTCGATACGAATAACATTATGAATCCATTGAAACTGGGATTTTAACCATATCGATTAACATGCACTTGTCACAAAAAAATCGTGAAACGGTCGATGCCTGCCGCTATTGCTGGATGTGCCGGCATATCTGTCCGCTCGGAAACGCTACCGGTCAGGAGCGCAACACTGCCCGCGCCCGTGCTTTGGGATTGTCAATGGTATTGCGTGAAACGGAAACACTGGAAAACGTTATCGGCAACGTGTACGAGTGTTCCCTTTGCGGTGCTTGTACGAAAGAATGTCTGACCGGTTGGAATCCCGTTGCGATGATGCTCGAAGTACGATGTCAAGCGGCACTCGAAGGTGTTCTGCCCGACAATATCCGCAAGTTGCTCAACAACATCGGGAAAACCGGCAGCATTTACGCTGCACAAACCCTTGCTCCGCAACTGGTTAAGGAAATCGAATCGCTGCCGCCGTCTGCGGACACGCTTCTTTTTCTTGGTCAACACGCTTTATACAAAAATCCCAATGGAGCAATCGCCGCAATTCGATTACTGAAAAAAGCCGGTGTTAATTTCACGGTTCACAAAGACGAACCGGACAGCGGATTCGCTCTGCACTTTCTTGCCGGTGCTGCGGAAGAAACACGAAAAGCGATGCAGAACTGTGCAAAACGCCTGAACGATTTCAAGACCGTCATCGCTTATGAACCGGACGATGCCAAACTGTTTCTCCGCGAATATAAGGAATGGAACATCGCTCATACCGCCGAAGTTAAGACATGGACAACGTTCCTCGCCGACTTGCTCGACTCTGGAACATTGAAACCGAAAAAGAGCGATAAGACGTACACTTTTCAAGACCCGGCTGCCTTGGCACGTGATTTGGACGAAACACAAGCGGCGAGAAAAATTTTGTCCGCCTGCGGAGTAATTCGTGAAGTGTTATTGCATGGAAAGGACACGGTGCTTGCTGGTCATGCTGTGATGACGGAATACCTGCCGGAAACAATGACGCTTGTCGCCGAAAACCGGTGGAACGATGCGGTCAACACCGATGCAGATGTACTTATAACCGCAAGTTCCGCAGAGTATGCTGCTCTGAAGAACACACAACCGAAAACCATTGAACTTTTATCACTAGAAGAGGTATTATTGCGATGCTGCTCGACCTAACAAAAATTTTGGACATTGCCGAGGCGAAGCGTTTCGCTGTACCGGCTTTCAATGTTTATAACATGGAAACCGTGATGGGCATCGTCCAAGCGGCGGAAGAAGCGAATTCGCCGGTGATTATGCAGACATATTCCCGGCTTTTTGCTTCGGGAACGGCATTTTATGTTGCTCCGATAGTATTAGCGGCGGCGCACGCTGCGAAGGTTCCCGTCTGTTATCATCTCGACCACGGCGCGGGGCATACGGAAATCGCAAGGGCGTTGCGCTGCGGCTGCACCGGAATCATGTGCGACTGGTCATCGCTGCCGCTTGAACAAAACATTGCCGAAACGCGGCGGACCGTTGAACTTTGCAAACACACCGGCGTTTCCGTTGAAGGCGAATTGGGATACGTCGGAACGACAAAAGACGAAATAACGACAGAGTACACCGACGTTGACGAAGCGGTTCGTTTCATTCGCGAGACCGGTGTTGCCGCCCTTGCAATACAAGTCGGAACTGCTCATGGTCGTTACAAAAAATCACCGCAAGTTGCTGTTGACCGCATTGCAGCGATACTAGCCGAAGCGGAGAAAGCCGGTGTGAATGTTCCGCTCGTTCTTCACGGCGGCAGCGGGATTCCCGATGAACAAGTCCGCGCTGCCATCGATGCCGGTATCCGAAAAGTCAACTTCGGCACTGATATTTGCTTTGCGTTCTTGGACAGGATATTTGAAACCTCGCGGGAAGTGTACGCCATCGACTTGTTCATGAAGGGTGCCGTGCAAGCCGTCAAAGAATTTGCACTGGAAAAAATTCATCTGTTGCATGCGGAGGATAAAGCGTGAACATTGTCGGCATCGGAGCCAACGTTCATGATACGTTAATTCGGCTTTCCGATTTTCCCGTTGAAGATACGAAAATGCCGGTTGATGCTGTTGTCCCCAGCGGCGGCGGACCTTGTGCGACCGGACTTGTTGCCGCTGCCCAACTTGGAGCAAAAACCGCGTGGCTCGGACAGTTATCGGACGACACAGCGGGAACCTTTCTCCTCGATGATTTCCGGCGTTTCGGCGTTTCGACTGACTTCATCGGCATCAAGCCGGGGTATAGTACATTTTCGGCAACTGTATTGTTAAACGAAAAGAACGGCAGTAGAACCTGCTTGTTATCTCGCGGAAATCTTCCGCCGCTTGAATTGAATGGCCGACAACTCGATGCGATTGCGGCATCGCAAATCCTCATGGTCGACGGCAATGAACTTAACGCCGCCGTTGCTGGTGCGCACTATGCCCGAAAACACGGGACAAAGGTTCTCTACGATGCAGGCGGTTTGTATCCCGATGTTGAACAACTCCTTGCGGAAACCGATTTGCTGATTCCTTCGGAAGAATTTGCGCTGAAATTTACCGGTAAATCAACCGCCGAAGATTCCGCAAGAGAATTGTTCAAACAATTTCGTCCCGATGTAGTGGTTATTACGCGGGGAAGTCGCGGCGGCATTATTTGTTTGGAAAATACGCTGGAGACATATCCGGCATTCGATGTCGAGGTAGTTGACTCCAACGGTGCCGGCGATGTTTTTCACGGTGCGTTTGCGTTTGCCTTCACGTGCGGAATGCCGTTTATGGAATGCTGCCGGTTCGCTTCCGCCGCTGCCGCTTTGAAATGTACAAAAATCGGTGCGAGAAACAGCGCACCGTCTTATGAACAAGTCCGATGTTTTTTGAAGAACTAATAAACGGGGAAATGTTTCATACCTGCGTTTGCCGTACTACCACGCGGTAGCCGATGACTTCAATCACCTCAACGTTCTTGTCCTTTTCGATGATGCCGCCGTCCGAAACAACATCGACCGGTTTTTCGTCAAACACCGCTTTGCCCGCAGGAACCAGCGGCGTCAGCGTCTTGCCGCTCTTGCCGAGAAGATAAGAATAGTCGGCTAACTTCTCGGTTTCATAAATCAGTTCGGTATCCTTCGGCTTCGTGATTTTATTGACTCTCTTTGATATTGCCGCGCCGATAAACAGCGAACCCGTTCCGCAGATAACCAGCACCGTCAATGAATTTTTCGTCTGCGCATATTGATACGAGTTCTGCGGTATGATAAACGTTTGACTCGCCAATATGAAAGCACAAATCATCGCCAGCGCACCGCCGATGCCGAAAATACCGAGACCGGGCAAAAGAAAAATCTCGATTAAAACGCAGCCGGCACCTGCTAAAAACAGCAGTAATTCCAATGTCGTTGCACTTCCGTCAAGAAAGTGAATCCAGAAGAAGACAACGGTACCCATTATCGCAATGAAGGTTCCGATGCCGATGCCCGGCGTGTTCAATTCCAGAATCACCGCAAGAATAATGATGGTCAAAATGATTGCCGACATACCCGGACTTCTCAAAGTCCAGAGAAGTTTTTCCGCCCAGCCGGGTTCTGCCAACCGCGGCTCATCCTGTAATCGATACGCCTGTTTGAATTCGTTAAAGTCCTTGACAGTTTTATCGGTGAAAGAAAATATATCTTTTCCGCCGATGATTTCAAGGAGTTTTCCGGCATTCTTAACGGTTTGCTCTTTTTTCCACTGCTGTTTATCGGGCTGCTGTTCCAATTCTTCTTCGCAGAAAAAGTCAGCCAATGTTACTTTGCCTTCTCGAATGTACTTATTGATTTCAATATCGGGGTCGAAAAACGCAGCGGGCATCGACCAGTTTCGGAGTGATTCCTTTGCTAATGATTCCCGAACAATGCGGTGCGCATCGTCAATCCGCTTCTTGGAAAACACTACCGCTCCATCACCGCCTAAAACGGCGTTATTACCGAGAACGATTTCGTCGCAAGCGGCAGCAATCAATGCAGAATCGCTTCTTGCCTGATAAGGAATGTACGCAACGACCCGCACTTTGGAGGAATCAATGTTGTGAACGATGTACGATGCGATGTTCAACGATGCCTCAAGATTGCCGCCCGGCGAATCAATGCAGATAACGAGGAAATCAATCTTTGCCGCAGGTAATTGTCCAGCCGTGATATTCTGCGGCGGTTCAAGAAGGTTCTGAAACTTGCGGATAGTTGATGCTGCATTATCGTTGTTGATGACACCGTTGATATTCACGCGGGCTGCACTGCCGCTGCGCCGCAGCAGCGGAGCGAATTTTATCGCATTGGGTCGGCAATTAAGATAACTCGCAAGACCGGTGTTGTCTTCAACGATTCGGTCTGCCAAATTGATTTTCCTTGCAGTGGTCGCAGAAAACAAGCCCGGCTGTCCCGCAGGAATCAAGGTCTCCGGTTCATCGGAAAGCGTTTCCGTCTGCCGTATTTTCGGCAACTCTTCCGGCGAAATGATTCTGGTTCCCTTCTCGGTTTGTACCTGCATCAAGACGGTTTGCGGGTCGAGAATCTTATCGGCAACGGCTTGGGGAATAACATTTCGTTTAGCGGCAATTTCTCGATATGCATTCCGCAGTGTTTCCGTAATGTTTGTTTCGTCAACGGCGGCTTCTCCGAACTCGGCGTTTTCGGATATCAGCCGCTCGCCGCAAGCAAGGGCTGGTAAAACAGCGTGTCCCTTGACGGTTTGCGGAAAAAATGCAACGGTGCGGATGCCGTTCAACTTTTCGCTGTTCAAGTATCGTGCTAGTTCATAACAATCGCCGAAGGAACTGCCTCGACCGAAGGTTTCCTGATTGATACCGGTGCGAAGCCGCAGCACGATAACCGGTTTATTTTCGGCATCGGAATCGGTTTGCTTGCCGGTTTGTGTTCCGATTTCCTGAACGGTATTTTCCAAAGAGCGCAGAATGTTGTCGTTGACTATCGGCAGCGGAATATCGAGCAGATATATCGGCGGAGACGCAGCAAGTTTCACTGCCGCTAAAAGAAAAACGGCGGTAAAACAAAACAGACGGAGAACTTGTGAAAAAACAAATCGGTTCATTGACTTCATAAAACAAACGTTATGTACAGCGGTAATAGCAGTATTATAAGGTGTTCGTTATGCGTTTGTCAATCTATTTATTAAGATACTTATCAAGTGCGCCGGGCAGTTTTTTCTGCAACTTGTCCACGCCTTCATTGACAGCATCTTCAAGCGTTTTGCCGTTGAGTTGTTCCTGCGGTCCCGGTGCTTTTTGCTGCAGCAGATTCAGGGCTTGTCCTATCCGCTCTTTGTCTTTTTCCGACAGCGATGAAACACCTTTCTGTATCAGTTGTTGAACCGGTACATCCTGAAATTGCTGTAACTGCTGCTGCCATTGCTGCTGTTCCGTGTTGATTTGCGCTGTCAGCGGATTTATTTTATCATTCACCGCCGTCCGCAAAGTATCAACCGCTGCATTTGCCTCGGCAGTCATCTGTGTATCGGTACGCTGTTTTATTTCGTCCCATTCCGCTTGCAGAAGTTGTTCCAGCGAAGGACGAATCTTGTCGGCAATATCACTTGTGAAAACATATTGCGGGTCGTCTTTCGTTCCGCTAACGAGGACTTCGGCATTAAATCCGTCAAGAGTATTCAGCGTACCTTGAATTGTCCGATGCAAGTTTGTGTTCTGCGCCTTTGCCGGTAAAACGGCGGATAATTTCGTTTCCGTTTGAATCATTCGTATCCTTCCCGAAAGTTGTCCGTTATTGACTACAAGCATGCCGTCTAACTGCGAAACGCCCGGAGAAACCGCCACTGCGAACTGTTCCTGCCTGCCGAGCAAACGGGCTGGCAGCCGGTATTTCGGACAATGAAACACCAGATTATCAACTTCATTTTGTCCGATGCGGTCAATGCTAATCGTTGTAAAAATGTCCGGCAGTCCGCCGATGATTTCCGCTTCATTAACTTCCGCTTGTATCGGTGAAATAGGAATACTCTGACCGGAAAAACAGCATTGAATTATTGTCGGAGCGGGAGCGAGGTGCATCGAAAATGCCGCTTTATCAACTTTCCCGTTGAAGTACAATGGAACAGCACCGAAGTCCATTTTTCCGGTGAGGTTCAGCGTTTCAATCATTATCTCCGGTCTTGCATCCAGCGCAGCGAAGTGGATTGTCTCGCCGCGAAAACGTTTCGGACTTATAAATCCGATATGCTCCGCAGCAGAACCGCCTTTTGCCTTGTTAACTTTAGCCGCCGTATTAACTCCGTCCGGCGATAATAAAGAACGAAGCCATTCTGACCAAGTCAGCATATTGCTCCATTGTTCTTTAACTTCGGGACCGATTAACGATTCCGAAATACTTTCCGAAGAAAATTTCGGCAGCGATATTTTTTTGATGCTGTTTCTGTCTTGATTAACCGAATCAAGCAGCGATTGATAATCGGTCTTCGCCTTTTCGTTCAGTTGATTTACGTCCGTCAAAAATTTCTGTACCAGGACATTGATTGCTTCAACTTCTATCAGAAATTGATTAACCTGCGATGTTTGCGAATCAGAAGGATTTTGCTTATTCACAATTTGTTTGATTTTCTGAAACCTGCTTTTAATACCGTTTGCGGTTTCTTCGATTTTCTTAACATCCTTTGCCCACCTGGAATTGACTTCGTCAGCCGTCTTTGATGTCTTTAACTGGGAAAGAATCTGTTTTACGGCATCGTCCGGTTTTTGTGAAAAGAATTGCGTCCAATCGGTTTTGTCAGCAAATTCGGCGGTATCTTGCGCCAGCGTGTCTTTTAACGACAGCCAAAGTTTATCCGGCACAAATTGCTGTCCGTCAACGCCGTCAACGGTAATATGAATTCCTTCGGCGGTAATTTGCGGGAAGACGAAATACCGTTTGGCGATGTTCTCGAAATCGCCTTCTACCGTGATTCTTGCCGCGCTGATGAGTTTGCGCTGCGGATTTTTTCGGTCGTAAATTGACAGGTTATTTACAACGGCATTGCCTTTCAGCACGTCGCCTTGGATTGATTCAAGCCGCACACCTGCGCCGGTACGGTTTTCGATTTGCCGCTGCACTGCAAGTGTGACGAATGTTTCCTGATTCAGCCAAACGAGAAAAGCGATGACCAAAAGAATAACTACGCGGGGAGCGAAACGGTGCCAATAAATAATCATGTGTATCCTTACAGCAGGTGAATGATGATGACAACAACATCATCATTCTACTATAAAGTCCGGCAGACCGGCAATAGCAAAAAACGGTGAAAATAATCGGAAAAATCATTCAGAATAAAATTTAATCCCTCTTGCATTATTTTTCACCAGCGGGTACAATTGTGTTATTGATGATTCGTATTGTACTGTAAGTAAGTGGTTACTGATAGGTGTTGTGAGTAATTTCGCTTTTGCGGACGGACTTATTATTCCCACTGGAGACATTTGGGAAAGTATTATTTTATCGCTGTATATTTTTGCTGTATATTTTTTAAGTGTAACAATACCTATTTTTTTCAGTGTTCTTTAATTACGGGGTGAAACGATGGAAGTTAAATTAGTAGTTGCAGAGGGCAGTAAGGCGGGACAGGAAATTCCGATAACCGTCCCGAAGTTTCTCATTGGGCGGGCAGATGATTGTCATCTGAAACCGCGCAGCGAGTTAATCAGCCGTTATCATTGTGCTGTCATATGCGAGCCGGATTATATCGCAGTCCGCGATTTGGGAAGCAAAAACGGGGTCTTCCTAAACGGTGAAAAGGTTTCAGTTGAACATGAATTGAAGAACGGCGATAAACTGACCATCGGTCCGCTCGAATTCTTTGCTCACGTTAATGTAGCGGTGAAAGCACCCAAAAAGCCGAAGGTCGAAAACATAAGTGAAGCCGTAAATAGAACGGTCGAACTTTCTACCGGCAGCACACCGGAAGACCAGAAAGAAACGGAAATAACCGACTGGCTGCTTTCTTCTGACGAAAGCGGAAATGAGCAGGAAACGCAGACCGTTGCTCAGGACGATGTACTCGCTACGATTGAAGCACAGCAGAAAGAGATGCAAAAAAAAGAACAGGAGCAGAAGGCGGAAACGCCGGAACCTTCGTACAAAAAACCTCAGGATGCCACCAGCCGTGATGCCGCCGCTAATCTGCTCAAGAACTTTTTCAAAGGCGGAAGATGAAAAATCCAACAGCCAAGTACCGAATGGAATGGACGAAAATATGCCGTCCCTCTTCGGTGTGCGGCGGCTTTCGTTCTGTCGCTAAAAGCCCTTTGAGCTCCTTGTTGTTTTTCAGCGGTGTTGCTGCGGAAGCGTGTTCTGAACGTAGCCGAATTTGCGAAGATGAGGAATTGCCGCAAGAAACGCCGATTGTTCCGTTCAACATGGATGTGCGAACCGGCGCAATGTCGAAATTGGAAGCGGTGCTTTTCATTGCCCGCGAGCCCTTGCCGGTACGCCGTCTCGTTCAATTAGCAGTATTGCCGGAAGGCAGCCGACCGAAAACGCTGCTGCGGGAATTGAATAACCGATATGTGCGGCAGGGTTCATCTTTCCGCATAGTTGAAGTTGCAGGCGGATACCAACTTCGGACTCTGCCGGAGTTCGCACCTTGGCTCATCAGGATGCAGGAAGTTCCAACGACTGTGAAATTGAGTCAGCCGGTAATGGAAGTCCTTGCAATTATTGCGGATAAGCAGCCGGTGTTGCGTTCCGAAATTGAGCGGCTGCGGGGAGTTCAGTGCGGCGAGATAATTCGGCAGTTGCTTGACCGCGGCTTGATAAAAATCACGGGACGCTCGGAAGAACTAGGCAGACCTTTTTATTACGGCACGACAAAAATGTTTTTGGAAGTGTTCGGAATTAATTCGCTGGAGGAAGCCGGAGTACCGGCTAAATGATTAACAATGATATGATTAACAATGTAATTAACAAAGATATTGGAAACAAACTATGACAGAATCCGAAGAAGTATTAGCGGAAAAAGTGCAGCACCTGCTTATTTCGCCGAGTTATCAAATTGCCTACAAGGACAATGATTACATTGAAGGCAATGCCTGTCGTTCAGCCCGGCTGGCTCTTGAATACACCAAAACAGAATGGACGATGAACCAACTCGGCATCAAGTCCACCATCATTGTTTTCGGCAGTGCAAGAACGCTGCCGAATGATAAAGCGGCGCAAAAATTGGAAGAAGTTCGGAAATTAGCCGCCGCTGCCCCGCAGGATTTTTCGCTTGCGGATAAACTGAAAAAAGCGGAAAAAGCGTTAGAAATGAGCAAGTATTACGAACAAGCGCGGGAGTTCGGTCGGCTTGTTTCGGAAGAAAATCAGGCACATCCGATTGAGAATGACGGGCAATTTGAATATGTCATCTGCACCGGCGGAGGTCCCGGCATTATGGAGGCAGCAAATCGCGGTGCCTACGAAGCAGATGCTTTGAATATCGGTTTGAATATCAAGTTGCCTTATGAGCAGAGACCGAATCCGTATATTTCGCCGCCTTTGTGTTTCCAGTTTCATTATTTTGCGATACGTAAACTTCATTTTCTTTTGCGGGCTAAAGCACTTGTTGTCTTTCCGGGCGGTTATGGAACTTTTGACGAAATGTTTGAAGCGTTGACTTTGCGTCAGACGGGACGCATGCAGCCGATACCGGTGATTCTTTTCGGCGAAGATTTTTGGCGCAGATGCATCAATTTCAATGTTCTTGTCGAAGACGGCGTGATTGACCGAAAAGATTTAGAATTGTTTTACTTTACCGAATCGCCGCAGGAAGCGTGGAATATAATCAAGCATTTCCACGAAAACGGGTGACGATGTGCCTCAATAGATTTTTTCGCATTTTTCATGTTTCCGAACAATTATTGAATTATGTCCGAATTGATTATCAGCGTCTCCGGCTTGCGGGGAGTAATCGGCGAATCCTTGACACTAGAACACGCTATCCATTATGCCGTCGCATTTTCGGATTCTGTAGAAGAGCAGGGTCCCTTCGTTATTTCCCGCGACAGCAGACCGTCCGGTGCGGTTCTTGCCGATGCAATTCATGCCGCTTTGAACAGTTCCGGTCGTTCTACTATTGATGCGGGCATAGCCGCAACTCCGACAACCGGAATTATAATCAGATGCGAAAAAGCCGCAGGCGGTATTCAAATATCAGCATCGCACAATCCCGCACAATTCAACGGTATGAAACTCTTCTCTGCCGAAGGAAGAGTTATACCGAATCAACAAGGAAAAAGGGTGCTGGAACGATACGATTCTCATGTTCATAACTGGGTTTCATACAACAAACTCGGTAAAAGAATGTTTTGCCGCAACACTAATGCGGCACATCTGCGTCTCATTGGAGATACAATCAATTCCGAAAACATTGCGCGGTGCAGGTTTCGTGTTCTACTCGATTCCAATCATGGGGCTGGCGGTTCTCTCGCTTCCTGGCTCTTTGATATACTCGGCTGCGAAC
>WRCR01000075.1 GCA_009783865.1 Planctomycetaceae bacterium
GACATAGTTACCAAAGCGGATGGTGCTGTCGGTCAAGTCGGCGGTCGGGCTGTCGGTATGGTAGCAACCGGTCCGAAAGTTCTCGCCCAAGAAATTCAGGGACTTGATGTTCCTCGTGAAGCAAAAGGCAGAGCGAGAGACATTGCCGAAGAAATCGACAAGACGAAACAGAAAACCCGGCATTCTGATTTGTACCGCGATATTTTGAATTACGATTACCGTTTCCGTGAAGTTGCTGTGGAACGGACGCAGGAAGCCGATGATGCTCGTAAAAAGCGGTATTTTGCTCGAAAAGCGTATTATGACGGCGACCCGCGTGCCGCTAGAGACGGCTGGGTTGACGCTATGCAGAGTTGGCAAGACCTACTCAACAAGGAAGAATTTGCCGACATTTCGATTGATTCGCAGTTCATTCGTGAAATCATAGAGATAGTTGATAAGTTCGTCATCATTCTCGACAACATTAACGAGATATTTACCGGCAAAGAACCGCTGCAAGGACTGATTCGCAATAAACTTAAGCAGGACAGCGACCCAGATGAGGTTTTGGCCGCTTTGGATTATGCGAAAGGGACTTTCGAGAAGGGCGATTATGCCAAGTGTGAAGAATACTTCAGCCGAATTTGCAATCGGTTTGAAGGGATAAATTTTTCAACCGAGTTTATGAAACTTGCTCCGCTGCCGGATTTGCGGGACAAAGCACTGGAAGCGAATGCCTATTATATCAGGACGCTGCGGAAGTTAGATAAGCCGCTGCCGGAACCGTTGCCGCTGCGGAGTTACGTTGAGTTGATGATGAAGCATGATGAGGCGTTTGCGGCTGCGGTTAATTCGGCGCAGACGGGTTTTCAACTTTTGCATGAAAGCAAAGCGGCGGAAGCGCAGGCGGCGTTTGACAAGTCGATTGAATTGTGGAAACCGCTTTTGGACAAGTATCCGCTGATACCGCTTGACTCGACCTTGCAGAATTATGCGGAGTTGAAACTTTTGGCAGCGGGTTATGTCAAAGCTCTGCAAGACCAGAAAAAGGAACTGCCGAAGGACTTCATTTTGAATGAATTTATGAAATAGTTTAAAGAGGCGGGGACTTTAGTCCCTGCTAAATACCGGAGTACCGGCTAAATTGAAAGATGAAATACATGAACCGTCTATTCGTTTTATGTTGTCTGTTGTTGAGCAGCGGACTAACGCTTGTCGTTTCCGCTCAAAACGCTGATGCTCCGAAGCCGTCGGCGGTGAACCAAACCGAAGCGCGCAAAGCACCGGATTGGGTTAACAGCGGAATTATGTATCAGATTAACCTGCGTGCTTTCACCAAAGAAGGAACGCTCAAAGCCGCCGAAGCAAAACTGCCGGACTTGGCGAAGTTGGGAATCACTATCGTCTATTTCTGTCCGATGTTCACCGCCGATGACGATATGCGGCAGGAATTCTGGAGTCCGCGCCAGAAAAAGTCGGGAATGAATAGTCCCCGCAATCCTTACCGAATGAAGGATTACTTTAGTGTTGACCCCGAATATGGAACCGCCGATGATTTAGTAAAATTTGTTCAAACCGCCAAGACACTGAACATAAAAGTGCTGCTCGACTTGGTTTATCTGCACTGCGGACCGGCTGCGGTGTTTATCAAAGACCACCCCGACTTCGTTAAACGGGATAAAGACGGTAATGCCGTCAATGCTGCGTGGGCTTTTCCGGCATTGAATTTCGATAATCCAGAACTGCGGGAATATCTCTACGGCAATATGGAGTTTCTCCTCAAGAAATTCGATGTTGACGGTTTCCGCTGTGATGTCGGAGACGGTATCCCGCTTGACTTCTGGGTTGAAGGACGCAAACGCATTGATAAAATCAAACCGAACCTTGCGATGCTAAACGAAGGCAGCAAGCCGGATGCTCAAAACTTTGCCTTTGATATGAATTACGGTTTCCCGATATATCCGGCAATCAAAAATGTAATGGACGGCAAAAATCCCGTTTCACATCTTGCGGAAGCGAAGAAGACGCAACTGAATCGGCAGCCGAAGGGCGGACGTTTTATTCATTACATTGACAATCATGATATAACGAATGACGATTACGAAAAGCGGCGTGAACATCATTGGGGTAAAGACGGTGTGGAGGCGGCGTTAGTTGCGTGTTTCACTTTTGACGGTATTCCGCTGTTGTATAACGGACAGGAAATTGCCGATAAACAGCGGCACAGTATCTTCGGCAATCTTGCGATTGACTGGTCGAAAGCAAACACCGAAGAAGCAAAGAGCCGGTTTGAATTCTGCCAAAAGTTGATTCAACTTCGCAAAAAACATCCTGCGCTGCAAGCAGCGGGTTCAATCACCTTCACGAAAAACAGCAAACCGGATATGGTACTTTCGTTTGAACGCAAGTTAGACAACGAAAAGATTCTTGTCGTGATTAACTTGCGGAACGAACCGGTTGCGGTAGATGTGGAATCGGAGATAACGCCGACTGCTGTTCTTTTCGAGAAAGGCAAACAGATTAAACATCTGTCGTTTGAATTACCTTCTTACGGCTGGTACATCGGAAAATAAAACAATAGCCGCAAGCCGAAGGGCTGCGGCAAGAGAAAATGTACGAAGTCGAAATCAAATTCGTTGTCGGCGATGCGGCGGCATTGAAGCGCGAGTTGGAAAGATTCAACATCGCTTGGCTGCCGATAATGACCGAAGATGACATTTTTTATCAGCATCCGCAGCGGGACTTTCGGCAGACCGACGAAGCACTGCGGATTCGGCAAGCAATGCAGGAAAATGGTTCGCAGTTCTGTACCTTGACATACAAGGGACCGAAACTTGACAAAGAAACGAAAACCCGGCGGGAAATAGAAATTCCGATTGCGGCGGATACAGCATATCCTGAAAATCTCGAAAGTATGAAGGAAATTTTCACGGCGTTGGGTTTTCGGCAAAGCGGTTTCGTTCATAAACTTCGGCAGGAAGGAACGTTTTCCTACGCCGGTCGTTCTTTTAATGTTTGTTTGGATGAACTGCCGGAATTGGCAAAGCGGAATCAGCCCTCACATTTTATCGAGTTGGAAACGTTAGTCCATTCTGACGATTGGGAATCGGCGCGCAATGCCGTGAAAGAATTAGCATCATTGCTGGGCTTGTCGGACTCCGTTCAAAGCAGTTATCTGGAGTTGTTGCAAACGTAAACAATACAATTGCGGGGGCTAAAGCCCCCGCCTCTTTTCTTTTCTCTTTTCGTATCACTTCGCCTTTATTTCCAGCACGAAAACCTCTTCATCACCGAATTTCAAAGTCGTCGGCAACTCCGGCAGTACCGATTCTGTGCCGTCAGGATTGTGCCGGACAATAGCGATTTTATTCGGTTCAAGTCCGATTTCTTTGACATCAAACCGCATCTGATTTTCAACGGTATCCTTGGAAAAATTCGCAAACATCAGTATCACCGAGTTCTGCGCCGGTATCCTCCAAGCACCCGTTTGAATAACGTTTGCTGTCACAATAGTCGGTCGTCCGCTGAAGTGCCAGTCGGCAGTTACCCGCGGCATTGCCCCAATCAGTTTCGGCGGGCGGCACATCTCGCCTGCATAAAAATACTTGCGAAACTTATACCGAAGCGCAACAACCTTCTTGAGATAATTGTATTTCTCCGCGTCTTTAACAACATGCGGCGAAATCCAGCCGATTTGCTCTCCGAAAACAAACGACTCCGCAAGTTTCATCTTCGCCGCAATAACGTGGTCAGCACCGCCGCCGTAAGCCCTGCCGAACATCTGTACTGCACCGCCGTACACTGCCGCAAAAGCCGGGACTTCGTTGTCATGCTGAAAATGCCACGTCAAATAACCGTCAAAAATGTCAATGAACGGTTCTGCATTACATTCTGTTGTCAACATCGCATCTTTCGGCAGTTCGGCACGAATCTTTTCGAACATATCTCGATAAGCCGGTACCCACCAGTCCCCGCCGCCGAGCGGATGTCCATGCGTCTTATCGAAACACAATTCCGGCTTTGCAGCAGCAACTTGGTCAACATAGACGGCTTTGACCCCCATGTTTCCTTCGTTGTCATCTTTGCCGTCCGGTGCGCCGGTGAGACGTTTTATCAATTCGCTCTGTTTGTTTTTCCAAACATCGCTTGCGGGACACATCACACCGAGTACAACCGGACTGCCGTCCTTCTCTTTGCTGCCGTATGTTTCAGTGTAGGGAGTTCCGTCTTCCTTCTTGGTAACGCCGGGAAACGCCTCCTTTGTGAAAAGATAGTCCTCCATTTCCTTGTCACGGGTATCCCAAAGACGACCGTTAATGTACGGCATCACGAAGAGGTCGCCGTCTTTCTGTATGTCAGCAACTGCTTTCTTGAAACCGTCTTGCGTCGGGAAATAGTGCGGATAATCGTTGTCAAACGGAACCTTATGCCAGTTATACCAATGCACCGCAACGGGAATGTTAAGCGGACTTTGGAAAGCACGCAATTCTTCCAGCATGTTTGCCGGATTGCGCTGCCCATGTTGATTCCACACTGCTAATTCCCGCGCCCAAAGCGGCGTGTCAATTCGCCCTTCTGCCGTGATTTTACTGCGCGGATACCACACCGCTTCATTGCGAACCCATTCGCGATACATCACGGCTGCATCGTACCAATCTCCGTTAAAGGTTTCAATAACTATCGTACAAGGAGCGAAGCAGGAATTTTTTTGCCCCAAATCCTCTGCCGGATATTCCAGCGCAATCTGCACCGTTTCATCATTTACATTAGAGCGGAATGATTGTTTCTTCGTTGTACCATTGACATCATGAGCGGCAATGTATAAACCGACATTCTTGTCAGCGGCATCATTCCAGACGGCAAACCACGGCATAGTACACCAGCCGCCCGGATAAGTCCCCGACCAACTTATTGACTTCGTAAAAGGAGAGTCAACCGCAATGCCCGATGCCTGCGGATAAAACCCCTTCATATTGTTGCCAAAAGCGGACAGCCGAAGCGGAAACAACGCTGCGTCTTGCAGCGACAAATTCATCGGCAGCATAAATCCTGTCCATTTGACGGTTATCCCTGAACCGATGTACCACACATCGCCGGCTGCGGTCTTCGGGCTGATTGATAATTGCAGTTGGACTCTATCGCCGTTTGGTACCCCATTGAGACCGGTAAAGACGCAGGTTAAAGTGCCGGTGAGTTTATCCAGTTTCCAGTCCGCCGATTTCCAGTTGCTGTCGGAAGTCAGCGTATGCAGTTTCCAATTCGGTTCGCCGTCTTGCTTTTCCCGCAATTTTACTGTGAAAATTGATTGCGCCTTGAGCGGTGTCAATAACGTTTTTGATGGAACGTCAACCAGCGCAGCGAGTTGTATTCCTTTACTCTTTTCGCTTTGAATCTGTTCCAACAGCAAGCCGGTTCTTTTTGATTGGATTACTCCAAAGCGTTCATTATCAATCTTAAACGATTTGAGTTCTTCTTTCGTTTTGATACTGCCGGAGTAGAACAGTGTGTTTCGGGCGGTGTCAAGCCACGTTTTAATATCGTTATCCAATTCCGGCAACGTTATTTTAACGGAAGCACTTCGCTGGTATGATGCAGTATCGGGCAAGGCGGCACTATCCGCACTGATATGAAGCCAACTCGATTCCGTGCCGGTTTTTTCATTCCATTGCGACCACGCACCTTGACCGTTTGCAAGAAGATATGGACCGAAACCAACTTTTAAGCCGTCATAGACGGTAACACTTGGATTGCCGAACATTGCGATATGATTTTTCCCGTCCGAAAACGCGGCACCCTTTGCCGAAAGCGTTGATTTATCACCGGTGAATTTTTTCTTCTCCGCCGGTTTTTGTAAATCGAAGTATTCTCCGAAAGAACCGTCCGCAATGTGCAGTTCGAGAAAATGCCGCTCTTTCCATACGTTTTCAATCGGTTGAGAATAGTTTGCTGTAACATAAATCAAGCCGCTGTGCTGTTTGAAAAAGAACCAAGTATAAACAATTTTCGGATGCTGTTCTTTCGGCAGATTGCTGCCTTGCAGTTGTACGGTATTGCGGACAATCCGGCAGACCTCACCGTCATCGATGAGTTCCATTTCGGCTGTTCCGCTCCTAATATCAAATCCCGGATATTCCGGATGATGCAAGCGGTCCTGCCAGCGGTGCGTTTCGAGAACTTTTCCTGTGCCGTTGAAAACTATCTTGTACGGCATACCGGCAAATATGTTGTTATTCTGGCAAATCTGATAAGATGGTGTTTCGGTAAGAATCGCCAAAATCTTTTTAACCGGTTTTGAATTATTACTTGCAATCAAATTGCAGCGAAGCGTTTCCGTTTGCGAAAGCGCAACTAAATCATCAGGAAATTGCGCAACGAGAATTATGCCCGAATCGGCAGTTGCGAACTGACAAGGAATTTCTTTGCCGTTGTGCTGCATTGTAAAAGCGGTCTGCGGATTCAAACCGTACAACCGCTGAATCGGCAAGAGGTCGAGCGTTTTGACTACCAATCCGTTTGCCGGTATGCTGCTGATTTCCAGTTGAATCTGCGGTTCCGCCGCAAACGATAATACTGAAAGAAATGAAAACAAAACGAAAGAATACGTTTTTAACATGAACATTCTCCTTGGGTATAATTTGGAATTAAATTTATCGTAGGATTTCTAATCCTGCCAAAGCCGGAGTATCTTTCTGAACCTCGTCAAACAACACCTGCATTTTCCGTTTCATTTCCGCAAGACACTGCGGTTCCTTTGCCGCAACATCGGTTTGTTCCCGATGGTCTTCGGCAAGATTGTAAAGTTCAAACCGCTCAAGCACTGCGGTCTTGATATTAACGGACCATTCGGCGGAATGAGACGCACCCGGTCCCCGTTGCGGTCGCGGATTTCCTTGAAGCGTTGCAGCGAGTTTCCAATCGCCGTCCCGCATCGAAACACGCGGCTGACCAAGAGCGTTGACGTAATACCAGAAAAGCGGCTTCGTCCGATTGAGGTCATCGCAAAGAAAAACCGCGATATTGGGCTGTTCCGCAGCACAAAGAACGCCGCAAAGAATAAGAAAAGCAAGAAACGATGTGAAAAGTTTCATCGATATTTACGATGTCTAGATATGAACCACTATGATTGTCCCGACATTTTAGCAGTTTTTTCTCGTAAAACAAGAAACGATGGCAGCCGCCAAAAATACCGACCAAACTTTTACCCGCCGACAAAATTTTTACACATACTAGGAAAAGAGTTGATTTTTTGTTGTAATTCGTTAAAATGAGTTTTTAGTCGTGCATTCTTAGCGGTATTTTTCACGTAATTTTTTTGAAGGACTTCCCATTGTCGGAAAATAACGAACAAAAATCTCTCGAAAAAGAATACAGGCAGGCGATTCGCAAAAGATATATCCTTGCCGGTAGTATTGTTTTCCTTGTATTGGCGGTTCTCGGAATGGTAATCGGGGCTTTGCTGTACTCACGCCGCGCCGAAACATTTGTTCCGCCCAAATACGATAATCTTGAAACAGAATCGCCGCAATACTGGCGTGAACGAACCCAATTCAACATCGATTATGTCCGCAGTCAACAGTTGCCGGAAGCGGAACAAACAAAGTATTTGCGCACCTTGGTGTTGAATGACATCAAGACCTTGAGTCGTTCGGAATTGCCTTATGACCGCATCCGCGCCTTGCTTGATATTGCTCTAACGCTTGCAGAAAACGATGTTGACATTAACATCGACAGTGTAGTCCGAGGAATAGAAGACAGGGATAATGCTTACGAGATTTGCGGCAGAATCTATATCTCGCAGGCATTGATGCATTTACGTCTCAACAACCGCACGGCAGCAAGAACCGCCGTTGCGGACTACATGCGTCTGTTCGTTACCAATGATTTGAAACTGGATTCTGCAATCAACGAGTTTTCTTTCTGCGGAGCAGTAACGATTTTTTCTCTCTCAGATGACAACAATTCGTTAAACGATTTATTCCAGAAACATTTGGCTTATTCTCATCGGATAGGTGACGATAAAAGGATGCGGGCGGTCCGCATCATTGCCGGTGAGTTGACAAGAGTCGGACGCAGCCGGCAAGCAATTGAAACGCTCAAGTACATAACAGATGCGGTGGAATTCTGCCGCGCCTGTCAACTGATTATTTCGCTGTCGGCAAGACCGCCGGAAATCAAACCGGTTGGACCTGCCGTTATGTCCGCAGCGGTACTGCAATCGGGAATGATGCCGCCGCTAAAAAATGAACAATTTGTGATAAACACCATCAATGAGATAATCAACTTTATTGTTAATTCCGAGTCCGTCGACGTACAGATTGATATATTAGTCCGATTGAGCGGTTCACAGATGATGTGCGACCCTGATATTCACAGATTATTTAAAGATGCTCTTAAAGGAAACGACCAAATTGATGACATTATCAAAAAATCTGCTCTTCGTCTTTTGAACGAACCGCAGTCGGAAACAATCCGCATAGCGTTAAAAATGCCTCCGCTGCCGGAAGAGAAACGGGTAAAGATAAACATAGACACCGCACAAGAAAACTGGAATGTCAGTTGGGGAGCATACGCCGGTGCCAACGATGTTCTCGTTCCCGAACTTGTTAAACAGATTTCCGACATCCGTTTTTTCCGTATTTTTTCCAGAACGGCAAGAGGATATCTATCTGCATCGCGGAACAGCGATGCCGTCAAAGTTATCCAAAGAGCGAAAGAAATTGTTGACGGGATGGAAGACCCGGCTGAACGGGTTGCCCGTTTGCTGACAATCGCAGAATTGCAAATCGGGGCGGGCAACATAAACTCTGCACGAAGTACTTTATTGGAGGCTGGGTTGCCGCCGAAAACATCAGAAAGACCGGCATTATTGACAGCAGGAAACGAAGATACCGTTGTTTATTCTGAAAGCCGCCTGTCGGAATTAGCCCGATTGCAAATCGTCGCAAGATTTTTTGACGACGCACTCAATACAATTAAGTACATTGATTCCGAAACCGTTCGGGATGACAATTACGACTTTTTAGTGCAGGAACTCATACAGGTTGGTCTCATAGACGAGGCGAAAAAAGTTATCGAAAAAATAAACGATGCGGCAATAAAATCGGAGAAGGAACATATACTTGCCGTTCTTGAGAAGGGACTCGGTTCTGCAAGCGAAGAACACCTCAAAGCATTAAGGGTGTCTTGGACAGAACAGTTGCAGAATGACGATGACTTGGTGCGGTGCATCAAACAACTGATTAGACGGGGACTGCTTCCGACGACAATTTCCGTTGTCTATAAAATAAGTGATATCAAAGTCAAGTCCGAAAATCTTTCCCGGATTGCTGTCGAATATCTGCAACTTTGGACTGCATATAACGGTGATACAGAACAGCATAAAACCGTCAGAGCAAATCTTCAGAAACAAATTTTTGAACTCTCCGAAAGCATTCCTGATGTTTTAATCCGTTCACAACTGCAGCAGAAAATCGTTGCGATAATGCTGCCGGAAGCAGAAAAAATTGACGGATTAAAAGGAATACTCATAAAAACAGTGAACGAATTGCTTGCCGCTCCTTCGCCGTTTATGACGCTTAACTGTCAACAAACCGGCACACCGGCGGAAGTGAAATCGATGTTAATAACGGAGTTGCTTCTTCAGAAAATTGCTCTTGAGAGGGTTATAAGAGGAAAAGCGGACGAACTGCCGTTTGTCGATGTTGACTACGATAAAAAACTTTACACCGACGTTAGAAACAGCATTGATATTGCTGTCGAATTGTTAAATGAAGCGGAAACAACACTTGACCGCGGTACCGCCTTGAGCAACTTGGGACGTATCCTTCTGCAAATTGGACGGAACCAAGCGGCAATGCAAATGCTTGACGAAGCGAAAGATACGGCAAATGAATTATCCGACAAAACGGAGACCGTTACTGTGATGCTCACCATTCCGCCGATAGTTCAATTACTGGGACAGCACAATACTGCCAGAGAAGTATTTCAGCGGATGGCAACGACGGTTTCGGAATCTTTCGTGATGAAACGAGGCGACATGGAATCTGTTTTATATTGGCGGCAGCGCGATGTAGAGTTAGACCGGATTATCCGCAAAATGATTCAACTTGACTATGTTTCCGATGCCATCGGTTTTTCAGTGATGATTGACGAGCCGGTAATTCGCGACCGATTGCAGCGAACCGCATCTTACATCCATTTGGACAAAAAATACTTTCCGGAAGCGGAAGCCGCAGCGCGCAGGATAACTAACGAAGTTATCCGCCGTGAAACCATTCAGGACGTTTCATTCCTGCGGAGAAGTGCGGACCAAGAACAAAAACAAAATGCAAAAGAACCGAAGCAGGACATGACAGAGGAGACAAAATAATGCCGAAACGGAAAACCTATCTTGCCGTTGATATGGGGGCTTCCAGCGGAAGACATCTTGCCGGTCATTTTGACGGTGAAACTTTAACTCTTGAAGAAATTTACCGCTTTGAAAACGGTCCAGCGAACATCGCTGGTACACTGTTTTGGAATCTTCCCGGTCTTTGGTCAAGCGTCCAAACCGGTCTTCAAGCGGCGGCAGCCCGTTTCGGTGATAACATAACCAGTGTTGGTGTCGATACTTGGGGCGTTGATTTCGCGCTGCTGGGTAAGAACGATACGCTGCTCTCCAATCCGGTTTGTTATCGGGACGCAAGAACTGACGGCGTAATGGAAAAAGCGTTTCAAACGGTTCAGCGAAGCGAGATTTTTCAACAGACCGGCTTGCAATTCATGCAGTTTAACACGCTGTATCAGTTAATTGCGATGAAGGCGGCGCAAAATCCACTGCTCGATATTGCGGAATCATTTCTGATGATGCCCGACTTCTTTCACTTTCTTTTGAGCGGTGAAAAAAGCAATGAATTTACAGATGCAACGACAACACAGTTCTTCAATCCCGTCAAAAATGATTGGGCAGTTGACTTGCTGAACCGCTTCGGGCTGCCGACTTCGATACTTCGCAAGGTTTCGCCGCCCGGAACGGTACTCGGCAATCTTCGCAAGAATATTGCGGAGTCAACCGGTTTGACGAAGACCAAAGTTGTACTGCCGGGTTCGCACGACACGGCATCGGCAGTAATGTCTGTTCCGACTGCAAGCAAGACCGGTCAAACCGATTGGGCGTACATCAGTTTAGGAACGTGGGCGTTGATGGGGATTGAATCGCCGCAACCGATAGTTAACGAAACGGTATCGAATTTCAATTTCACGAATGAAGGCGGTGTCGGCGGCACGATGCGGATTCTGAAAAACATCTGCGGTCTCTGGCTGATACAGGAATGCCGGAGAACGTGGAATCAGCAGGGACGCACCGGTAAAACGGGACTGCCGCTCGATTGGGAAGACCTCAACTGGATGACGCAGGCGGCGAAACCGCTGGCTTCGTTTATTGACCCTGATGCGAGAGAATTTTTAGGTCCGACGGATATGCCGAAAGCGATAGCGGATTTCTGTGCTAAAACGAAGCAGCCGATTCCGCAAAGTGAAGGAGCGGTTCTGCGCTGTGCGCTGGACAGTATTGCGTTGAAGTTCCGCCGGACTTTGGAAATGTGTGAAAAGATTTCTGGAACGAAAATTGATACGTTGCACATAGTTGGCGGCGGCACGAAGAATCTGCAACTTTGTCAGGCGGCTGCGGACTGCTGTAATCGGCGGGTCATAACGGGACCGATTGAGGCGACGGGCATCGGCAACATAATGATGCAGGCGGTAGCGGCGGGCGATGTTTCAAACATTGAACAGGCGCGTCAGGTCATCCGCAGCAGTTTTGAAGTTGCGGAATTCCTGCCGAACCCGAACAGCATTTCCGCTTGGGACACTGCTTATGAAAAGTTTGTGAATATGTTTTGATATGCGGCGTTGCATGAAAACATTTAGCCGGTACTCCGGCTTCAAATACGAGCGGCGGGTGATAACCCGCC
>WRCR01000076.1 GCA_009783865.1 Planctomycetaceae bacterium
AAGCATAACCGTCAGGATTGGTCGGCGTTTCCATCTCCAATGCTTCTTCCCAAGTCAAACGTTTGCCGGTATAGCAGGCAAGACGACCAAGTATCATTGTCATTGTGCTGATTGCCATGTAGTTGCCGTTGTTGACGTAAGTTTGTCCGCCGCTGCGAATTGCTTTGTACAGTGCTTCGTGTTCCAGTACAAATGCATTGACCGTCTCCTTTACCTGCGTGTATTCATTAGCACCGGTAATGATGCCTTTCCGCATTATTGCGCGTCCTTTGGTTCCGAGGAAGTGGTCTTCCGTTTCATTGAAACACTTCGACTGCTGCCGACAGAAGGAATAAATCGTTTTGCCGTCTTCATATTCATAGACAACAGCCATTCCATCATAAATATCACCGTAAGCGGGCTGGTCGGTTCTTGCCATTCTCGCCCCGATGCCGTAAGCGGTCTTCGGCGGCTGGTCGCCGTAAGCCCAAATTGCTTTGTCAATCGAATGAATATGCTGCTCGGTATTGAAGTCGCCGGAAAGCCAAGTAAAGTTGTACCAGTTTCGGACTTGCGCCATCATTTCAGTATCCTGCGGCTGCTTCGGACGTGTCCAAAGAATACTGGTCATATAGTTTTCGTGAATTGAAAGAACATCGCCGATTGCGCCGTCCTGAATACGTTTCATCATATCTTGGACATTTGGGTTATAACGATTGACCAGCCCAGAAACAATGTTTATTTTTTTCTCTGCCGCCATTTTAGCGGATTCGAGAACGCTCTTAACTCCTTTGCCGTCAACCGCCACCGGCTTTTCACAAAAGACATGCTTTCCTTGTTCAATCGCATAGCGCAGCGACATGGGACGGAAATGCGGTGCTTCGCAAAGAAGGACGACATCGCAAAGGTCGATAACTTTTCTATAGGATTCCAAACCGTCAAAGGTCTCTCTCGGCGTTGCATCAATACGGGAAGCGAGTGCCTCATTCTTTCTGAGACTGGCGAGCGAATTTTCCGCTTTTTCGGGAAAGGCATCGCAGAGGGCAACGAGACGGACATTCGGGTCAGCGGCAAGGGCATTGTTGACGGCACCGGTTCCGCGTCCGCCTGCTCCGACGAGACCGATTTTAATAACGTTGTTTTCCGCAGCATGAACACGGGGAACATTCAAGGCACCGGCTGCAACAGCAGCGGTCAACATGGAACTCTTCAAAAACTGACGGCGGGAACTGGAAATTTGAGACAGCATAATAATTCTCCGAATTGTTGACGAACACGTGAAACGAGCAAAAAAACGACCGCGATGATTATGAACAGTACAGGGAGGAAAGTCAATACTGTGCCGGAAAAAATTATTTATTGCTGCTGATTTACCACAGCGTTTGACAACAGCCGGTTGAAAAGATAAAATCATTCCGTTTCTTGTTAATTCTTCCGTTCATTTTTTATCAGAAAGTCCAATGAAACATATAACCGTTTTTGTTTTTCCGTTATTGTTTGCTATCTCGTCGTTATTAAATGTTTCGTCTTTTGCCGATGAGCCGCGGCAGGTCTCCGGCATCTATCCGCATCTTGCGCAATTCAACAGCGAAGCCGAGTGCGGCACCGGTGCTGTCGTTCCATGGGCTGACCGCTTGTGGACAATCTCCTACGGACCGCATTCTCCGATTGGTTCTTCCGATAAACTCTACGAAATAACGCCCGATTTGCAGCAGATTATCCGTCCTGAAAGCGTCGGCGGCACTCACGCTAACCGTTTCATTCACAAGGAGTCGGAACAACTTTTCATTGGTCTCCACGCCATCGATAAAGACCGTAACGTCCGTACCATCCCGCCGAGGAAAATGCTGGGACGGCACACCGGCGTTGCCCGGCACCTGACCGACCCGGCAGGCAAAGTTTATTACGCAACAATGGAGGAAGGACTCTACGAAGTTGATGTGAAAACGCTGGACGTTGTCGGACTCATAAAAGACGGCAACGGCGAACAATGGTACAAGTACTCCGAGATGGTCAGCCCGGCAGCGTTCAACTCGAAGTTGCCCGGCTATCACGGCAAAGGATTTTACAGCGGCTTTAACCGGCTTGTGTACTCCAATAACGGGGAACAGCACGCCAGAAGTATGATTGACCCGACTATCGAAAGCGGCTCGCTTGCAGAATGGCACGGCAGCGGCGATTGGCAAATGGTGCGGCGTAATCAATTCTGCGAAGTCAGCGGTCCCGGCGGAATTTACGGCAACGCGAAGCCCGACTCCGACCCGATTTGGAGTACCGGCTGGGATTACCGCTCCCTTATTCTGATGGTGCTTGCTCCTTCCGAAAAAGAGGGAAAGCCCGTCTGGACGGCGTACCGCTTGCCGAAGGCATCGCATACTTATGACGGCGCACACGGCTGGCATACGGAATGGCCTCGGATTCGGGACATCGGCGAAGAGAAACTATTGATGACCATGCACGGAACTTTCTGGAAGTTTCCGAAGACCTTTACGCCGCAGAACTCCGCCGGTATTGTTCCGCGAAGCACTTATCTGAAAGTTATCGCTGATTTTTGCGAATGGAACGGCAGAGTCGTTTTCGGCTGCGATGATTCCGCAAAGTCGGAATTCTCCAATAAGCGGAAAGTTAAGGGCAATCTTGCGGGCCCCGGTCGTTCTAATTCAAATATATGGTTCGTCGAACATTCGCAACTCGATAACTTCGGGACTCTCATCGGTCGCGGCGGTCCGTGGGAAAATGACGATTTGAAAGCAAACGAGGTCTCCGAACCGTATCTTTTCGCGGGCTATGAGATTCGGACGCTGTACCTGAAACATAAAAATGCTGAACCGGTGAATATCACTATCGAAGTTGATGAAATCGGCAATGGAAATTGGAAAACGCTTGAGACCGTCAATGTACCGACAAGCGGAGTTATTAAACCATTCCCGAAAGAGACCGCCAGTGTTTGGCTGCGTTTCAAAACGGCAAGCGATGTTTCGGCAATGACGGCGTTCTTGCAGTACCGCAATGCCGATAAACGCACGACTGAACCGGACAAGAGGTTCACCGGTCTTGCGAAATTGGACGACAAAGAAGTCAACGGCGGCGTAATGCTTGTCCGCGGTGCGGACTTCAAAACTATGCGTTTCATTGCACAAAATGAGAAGGAGCAACTCGGTTGTTATGACTTAGACGGCGCACTCACCTTGAAAAAACAGGACGACCCTAACGGCTTGGCTTGGACTTCAAAAAATGCGGAAATACCTGTCGGCGTTCTTGATACCGATGACATTTCGGTCTTACTGGTAGACGACAAAGGACGCTGGCGGCTTCCTTTTGCGGACAGCAAAGTCGCAACAGTAGCCAAAATTCTCGGTGATGAGCGGGTTTGCCGCGAAGTTGCAACAGAGCGGGATTTGTTTCACGCCGGCGGAACGTTTTATGAACTTCCGGCTGAAAATTCCGGCGGCTTGCAGAAGATTCGACCGGTTGCTTCGCATAATTTCCAAATCAAGGATTACTGTTCTTATCGCGGCATGCTGGTTATGAGCGGTATGAGCAGCACGGCTGATGTGTCCAATCCGCATGTTGTAAAAAGCGATGACGGCAAGTGTTCACTCTGGTGCGGTACGATTGACGACCTTTGGAAGTTAGGCAAGCCGCGCGGCATCGGCGGTGTCTGGAAAAATACGGCAGTGAAGGCGGGTGAACCGTCCGACCCGTATCTGACGACCGGTTATGATAAGAAGTCGTTTGAGATTTCGCATACTTCCGGCAAGACGGTTAAATTCCGCATTGAATTAGACGTTTGCGGCAACGGCGAATGGCTGTTGTGGAAGGAAATTGAAGTGAAAGACAAGACCGGCAGAGTCGATATACCGGTTGATGCTTATTGGATTCGCGCCGTTTCTGATAGTGATACTACCGCAACGGTGACGTTTTATTGGGAGTAAAATATATGCTTGAAACCCTGCGTTGGAAAAAGTTCTCCGTTCTCGATAAAGGATTTGTTTGTCTCGTTGATGTAATGGGCAGCGACTCTGCCGTTGTGCAGGCGGCAAGAGTCAGTTACGGTGAAGGCACAAAAAAGTTGTCCGATGACCGGACTCTGCTCCGCTATTTGATGCGGCATGAACATACCACGCCGTTTGAGATGGCGGAAGTCAAACTGCTTGTCCGTGTTCCGATGGACTGCTGGCGGCAGTGGATTCGCCACCGCACCGCTTCCGTCAATGAATACAGCACGCGGTATTCGATTGCCATCGATGCGGCGCAGGAAACCGAACCGGCGGAATGGCGGCTGCAATCGCAAATGAATCGGCAAGGCAGTTTCGGCTTTGCTCCGCAGGAAGCCGGTTTGCAACTTTCGGAAGAAGAGCGCGTTTTTCAGGAACAAGCCCGTTTGCTTTATGAGTCCCGCATTGAACAAGGCATTGCTCGTGAACAGGCGCGAAAGGACTTGCCGCTTTCCACTTACACGGAGGCGTACTGGAAAATTGATTTGCATAACTTATTTCGATTCTTGAAGTTGCGTATGAAATCCAATGCGCAATATGAGATTCAGCAATACGCAAAGATAATCGGTGAAGAAATAGTCAAACCGCTGTTCCCGCTTTCTTGGGAAGCGTTTCTCGATTACAATTTCGAAGCGTTGACTTTGAACAAGTTGGACAGGGAAGTGATTCGCAATCTTGCTGCCGCCGGAACATTACCGGCAAGTGAACAGCAGTTTTTGGACGCACAGGTTTCGGCATGGAAAGAATTAGCCCGTTGCCGTGAGCGGGACGAATGTCTGGAAAAATTGAAAGAATTAGGGTTGGTGATACGCTAAAAGATATGATGACGCATATCGGGAATTGGCTGTAAGAGTATTTTTTTTGTAAATACATATTACGAAAAAATTTCCGATTTTTCTTAGCCGGATTTAACGAAAATTCGTGTTAATGGCTATGGGGCTTACGCCCGTCGCTTTCCGCTTTCAAAGTTCCGCAACATTTACATAAACATATTGCCCGCGATTCTGAGCGGCTAACTTTTTCAAAAAGCCGGATTCCCGTTTCGCTCCGACACCGAATTGAATCACGTTTATCTGTGCGCCGACACTGTTATTGTTGCGCTTGGTTATCGCTTCCTGGTCGCCCGGACTGATTGCATCGTTTTCGTCTCCGTCCGTTAAAAAGAAAATCACTTCCGGCGAAAGCGACAACGCTTCCATCAACGCAGCAGAATGATTCGTTCCGCCGCTTGACACTGTTCCTTCAACGAAACGCTCCGCTCCCACCTTGTTTATATCATTGGCGAAGACCAATGCTCTGCCCGGCTTCCAAATCAGCGGCTTTTCATTATAAAAAATGATGTTGAATTTATGAACCGCTTCAAGCGGTTCAATGCTCTTGATGAGTTCTTTCTTGGCGGCTCTTATCGGTCGACCGCTGAATTCGTTCATACTGCCTGACCTGTCGAAAACGTAAACGAAAGAAGATGCCCTGCCTTCCGTTCCGAAAACCCGGACGTTTGTTTTGCCGCCGCGGGAACCGCCGAAACCGGCACCGCTTCCTTGCAGTGAACCCGCCATTGCCGCTGCATTCGGCACTGCACCGGCGTTTGGATTGCCGCGCCCGATTGCCGATATGTTCGCAACTGTGTCCCGTAAATCAATTTCCGAAAAAATGCCGACACCCTCTTCAAGGGACGGATTGTCTTTCGAACGTTCCGATTCCGTTCCGTCATCGCTGCTTCCGTCTGTATAAGCGGTTTCTTCACCGTAATTGCCTGCAAGTACAATTCCTCCGACGGCATTGCGGTCGCCGGGTGCAGACGGCGGTTCCGGCAGCATCGCAAAATATAAGAGCAGCAGAAGCCCAAGTATAACGTGAAATATCAGCGAACCGATACACGAGATTACTGTATCTTTGGATTTTAGAAACATCTCTTCAATTCCGCTAAACTTTTTTCGGTAAGGATTTCGATGCCGGGCGAATAGTCGAATACTTCGACGGAAACCCAGCCGCCGTAATTGATTTCCTGTAAAGCACTTATAATCGGTTTGAATTCAAGTTGTCCGAAGCCGGGACCTTGTAGATTCGGGTCGTTGGCGTGGAAGTAAATCAGGTGTTCTTTGTTTTGCCGTATCAATTCCGGTATTGGAATTGATTCGTCACACATCGCTTTGCAGTCCAGATGCAGCGCAATCTGTTGCGGTGCGCCGATTTTTTCAATTAGTTGCACGGCTTCGGCAGCGGTACACAAAAAGTCGGTTTCGTTCTTTGTGAGCGGTTCGACTGCGATTTTAATGCCGTGTTTTTCCAATAGCGGAACTGCTTGCGAAAGAACTTCGGCAGCGTAGTCCATCGCCTGTTCCTGTGAAACGCCGGGCAGTAAATTTCGCTGCTTCGGCGAACCGAGTACCATGAATTTCCCGCCCAAGTCGGCGCAGAGGCGGACTAGTTCGAGAAAATAGTCGGCGGTCTTTTGCCGGACTGCTGTGTCCGGCGAAGTCAGATAATATCCTTCCGTTTTTGCCAAGAGCCAATGCAGACCGGCGATAGTCAAGTCACATTTTTCGGCTGTCCGCCGGATTTCGTCACGTTTTTTGCTGCTGATGGCGAGGGCAGTTTCCGCAATGGTGAACGGTGCGACTTCCACGCCGTCATAGCCGGTCATTTTGATGTAATCGAAGACCCGTGAAAAATCAAAACCGGCGGTTGTGTTCCACCCTTCAAATAATTCGTTGCAAATAGCGAATTTCATTGTTGTAAATTCATAATAATGTGTTGATTTGTTCTATAAGTATATCGGCTTATTGTATCATTTAGAAAAATTTTTGCAAGACGATGACGGTATCAACGAACCGCTGCGGAGAGTTAAAGTCCCCGCCGCTCTTGCGTTGTTTTAGCAGAACCCCGCAATGATAGCGCGGATTATTCCTGTGCTATAATATCCGTCGGGTCAGCAATCGGCTCATCAATCTGAACGGCAGAATACCCCTTGTAAGTTCCGGGACGAACCCAATACTTCGGAATACCTTCAACACTTGCAAGAAGCGGTGTTGCTACCGGCTTTTGCGTACAGATAATATCGCCGACACGCAGATTCAACAATTCGTGCGTCTTGATTTTTGCGTCCGCAAGTTTCACTTTGAATTCAACATGCATGTTGCGAATCGATTTACTGATTTTCGCAATCGACTGCGGCGTTGCCTGCTTTCTACCGCCGTATGAAGTCCACGCATTGGTAGTCAATTTACCGGCAACACGTTCAAATGAATTATAAGGAATACACAGATTGATAATCCCGCGAACTTCAATGAGCGCAACTTCAAAACTCAATACGACAACGACTTCACTCGGCGGAACAATCTGAATCAATTGCGGATTGCGCTCAACCTGCACAACCGAAAACTCCAGAGCCATCACGTTTTCCCAAGCGTGTTTCAATTCACGAAGAAACAAGTTTGTTATGCGGGAAACAAGACGCAGTTCTATTTCCGTCAGCGGACGGCGCGCCATCAAAGTCCCTTCACGTCCGCCGCCTAACAGCCGGTCTATCATTGGATATAAGATAGACGGGTTGATGTCGAGAATCAGATTGCCTTCAAGCGGGTCTGCCCGTAAAAGATTAAAACAAGTCGGATTATCAAGCGAAAATATGAATTCGCTGTAAGTCATCTGCTCGACAACGGTGAGTTTTACCTCAACGACTGTTCGCAGCATAACCGAAAGACCGGCAGCGAATTTCCGTCCGAAACCATCGTGCAGCGTTTGCAAGGTTTTCATCTGTTCCTTGCCGACGCGGTCTGGTCTCTTGAAATCGTATGAAGTGACTTTTTCCTGCCTCGTCCAGCCGCCGACAGAAGACGGCGATGCCGCAATTCCGCCGCCGAGAGAGTCCCCGCGAGGCGCAACCGCTGGACTCGCTGCTGCCGCTCCTCCTTTACCTGCCGAGGACTTTTTGTCGGAACCCGACATGATGTTCAGCAGTTTTTCAACTTCTTCCTGTGATAATACTTCGCCTGACATTTATAACACTATATGATAAACGGTGACAAAATTTAATAACCGGCTGCGGATTGCCCGCCGTTTTTCCATTGTTTGATTTCGTTGACAACCCACTGCATAACGCGGATTTCATCGGAGTCAATCGCCTGAAAATACTTTTGATAAGCAACTTCCGGATTAGGAGAAACATAGCATGAAAACCGATATAAATCGCCTTGCTGCCCCCATTTTTCAAGGCGGTAGTACTTAGCTCCTAAAACGTTCAATTCTTTTTCCAAAGCCGGATAGTCCATCCCGGCAACCGACGGGCGTACCACAGGCGGCGAACCGCTTTCCGGCGCGCCTTGTTCAAAATATACCGTTTTGCTTCGAACTTCGCCGTTTCGCGCATCGGTTAGTTGCACATTCGAAGCAACCGCCGATGCCCATTCCGCCGGTGCAGGCATGAAAGCGGTTGGAATACTCTTTTCCATGCTGCCATCATCGGAATTTCCGACAGCTGGCTTGATTATTTCCCCATTATGACGAACAGTATGTACCGGTTGACCTGCATATCGGCTGTCAAACGGGTCAGTAGGCAGCACGGGCAATTCCGCTGTCAAACCGCTCTCGTTTTCCGACGCGCTGCTCATCGGAATCTTTTGCGGCAAAACCGGTACCTCGGAATTATCCGGCTGTTCCGGTTTATCGTCAAAAAATACGCTGTGTGAATAATTCGTCGGCAGGAAATTCCAGCAAACGGCAATTCCCGGCACAACAATCAAGGCAAAGAGAATAATACCGACGCGGATAATTTGAATAAACGGGGATTCGTGCATATCCAGTTAAAACAAAAACAGAAAAATGAAAACGGTGAAATGAACGCTCCAATTCTGTCCGGATTCTAGCAAATTCGGCATTTCCCGGCAAGGGCAAAAAGGGAGAAACAATAGCCCAGCCCCGAAGGGGGCGGGCGGAACCTATCTATTGTTTTACGCTAAGAGAAATGTATAATCAACTTTTCTACACTTTTCCGTTTTCTGCAATTACTTTTTCTTGTTATGCAAAAACATTTTCTTGGCTGGGACGGTTATTTTCTTCACTTAACCGTTGAATTTTTGGTCGAAAGCCACGTGACTGACCGCAAACTGGACTTACGCAATCTTATCCTGACTCTGCCCGGGAATCGGGCTATCAGCCGGTTGCAAGAATTACTTGTCGATAGAGTCGCCGAAGAAGCAGATAAAAAATCGGCTGTCCGAAAATTTGAATCCGATTGGTATCCGCCGGTATTTTGCACGCTGGGAACGCTGCCGGAACTCTTTTACAAAAAGGACAAACCGTTTGCCGACACGTTTACGCAGGAACTCGCTTGGGGAGAGGCAGTCGACCAGTCGGCAAAAGAGCAGCCCGACACGCTGCGTAAAATAATTCCTCACTTGCCTGAAACAAATGATGCCCGTTTGGCACTCGGCAAAATGTTTGCCGACATTCACACCGAATTAGCATCGAACGGTCTTGACTTCAATGACGTTGCGGAACATTGCCGCAAACATGGCATCACAGAAGAAGCGAACCGATGGAAAACACTGGCGGAAATACAAACACGGTATCTCAAGATTCTTGACGATGCCGAAATTTGGGACATGCAAACTGCCCGCTTATTTTTCTTACGACCGCCAGCGGAAAAGAAAAAGGACATCGAAACCCAAAAAAAGGAAAAAATCCAACAGTTTCGGCAGCAGAAAACACAAATCTATCTCGTCGGTTTGACCGACATGAATCAGGTTCAAAAAGATATGCTGCATACATTTGATGAATTCATAACGGCACTGGTTTTTGCACCGAAAGACCGGCAGAACATGTTCGATGCCTTCGGCTGTATTATACCGGAAAAATGGCTGTACAGCGAAGAACGTACCGAAACACAAATCGGCATTGAAGATAAAAAACAAATAAAATTCGTTTCAGGATACGAACAGCAAGCGGAAGAGGTACTCCGGCGAATTGCGTCTTTCGGCAGCAAATACTCAACACAGGATATTGCCGTCGCCGTTCCCGATAAAGACATTCTGCCGGTATTGCAGCAGCAACTGGAAAAGCACGGTATTAAATGCCGCTACGCTGAAGGAAAACCGGTAAAACAAACGCCGGTCTTTCGTTTCCTGAATTCGCTGCTCAAGTTTACTGACACGTTCTTGTTTTCGGACTTTGCCGAATTAGTCCGGCATCCAGACGTTCAGCGATACATTGAAGGCGATTTGAATGATAAAGAAAATATCTCCATTGATATATTGACGGTGCTGGACAAATATCACACGGAACATTTGCCGCTTGAACTGCCGGAAGACGGAAAATTTATCTGTCAACCGGATAGAGACGGCGAACATCGTCCCGAAAATTGTTACGCTTGCCGATTAGCATTGATTTGGAGCGCGTTTATCGGTCTTACCGGAGAAATCAATGAATTGAAGCAGAAAAGAACGTTGATTGATTGGGTGAAAACAATCAGCGGATTACTGGAAAAACTTTACGGTAAATTACCGCAAAAAATTGACAGCACCAGTGATGCAAAACGAATCGAGAACCGAATTAGGATCTTAATACAGAATATGTTCCGCTCGTTTGAACAGATACCGTCTTCTCTTGTTCCCAATACCGATGCAGCGGAAGCACTACGGTATCTGCTTCGGCAATTACAGCGCGAAAGTATTCCGCCGCGGGAAGAAAAAGGAGCAATTGAACTGCTCGGCTGGCTCGAAACCGTTATGCTCGATGTACCAGCGGTTATCGTAACCGGTGTGAATGACGGCAGGTTGCCGGCTTTTGTCACTTCCGATGTTTTTCTGCCGGATTCGATGCGGCAGAAACTTAATCTGGATGATAACCGCAGAAGATACGCCCGCGATGCTTATAATCTGCAAGCGGTCTTAAACAGTAAACGCAATACGGAAGATGTTTTGCTTATCAGCGGACGGCAATCAAAAGACGGCGTGATGAAGCCGAGTTGTTTGTTCTTCGCCGCAGACGACGCAACTGCTGTGAAACGGGTTAGTTTGTTCTTTGTCGAAGAGAAAGAACCGTTAACTCCGCAGTCGGATGAAACGCAGCCGGAACAGCGTAACCCGAAGTACCTGTTCAGCGTACCGGCATTTGATAAAGCAATTACTATTGAAACAATCAGTGTAACGCACTTCAAGAGTTATCTCGCAAGTCCTTGCCGATACTTTTTAGAAAAACAGTTAAAATTAAAAGCGTTAAATGATGACAAAGAAGAAATAGACAACATGAAATTCGGCAATATCGTTCATCATGTATTAGAAGTATTCGGCAAAAGTGAAATCAAAGACAGTGATAACGCCGGCGTTATTTTCAGTTTTCTGACAGAAGAACTAGGCAGGCAAATACAAAAAATATACGGCGGCAATCCGCGTGCGGTCATTCTCATACAAAAAGAAAAGGCGGTACAGCGGCTAAAAGCATTTGCCGAAAAGCAAGCGGAACATCGCCTCGAAGGATGGAAAATACTAACAACGGAATTTGACTGCAAAAAAGAAACCGGCGTTGTATTGAAACTTTCAAACGGCGGTACAATATCGCTGATAGGACGCATTGACAGAATTGATTATAAAGAAGACGCAGGGTATCTCGTCCTTGACTATAAGACCGGAAGCAAAAAGCCGGAAGAGGAACACCGCAAGAAGGATGGAACGTGGATTGACTTGCAACTGCCGCTTTACAATTATATTTTACGGCATCTGCCCGACTGTGAAAAAGCAAGATTTCCCAATTTGAATTCTAAAAGCAAAATCAGCACCGGTTATTTTCTTCTTCCGTCTGAAAGCGATAAAACGAAAATTCACACGGTAAATTGGGAAGAAAATGGACTGTATGACGAA
>WRCR01000077.1 GCA_009783865.1 Planctomycetaceae bacterium
ATTTGCTGCACCGCCGTTCCATGAAACAACAAAGGTATCGCCCAGCCGGTCTTCGGCACGGGTATCAGAAGGTACATAATCCTCGTGATATGCAACACCGAAGTTTATTGGATACGGCGGCTGATACGGCGATGCCGAAAGCATTTCCCGTTTCTCCACTTCCTCATATTTACAAACGCGGTTGCGCAAATTCTTCCGCCGCTTTATCTGTTCCGATTCCTTACGTGTGTTTCCGAAGATATATTGGAAAAGTCCCACGGAAAACCTCCTTGTGCTAAGTAAAATTATATTTTGTTATTTGTCGTCAATTATTCAACCACCGGAAATGCCGGTAATGCTGTCGACACCGGTTCTGCTGCCGGTACTTCCAAAGGAACACTGTTCAAAGGAATACCGTTCAAATTCCAAAATCGTATCGTTGTATCGAAACTGCCGGAAATTAAACACGCTTCATCAGCAAACTTCGTGAAAATTACACTCGCAATGGTTCCTTGATGACCGGCGTATTGTCCGATCACTTCTGCCGACTGTATATACCAAATCCGAATGATGTTGTCGCTCTCGCCGGAAGCAAGAATGTTTTCAGAGCAAAACACCAGCGAAAAGGTCTTTCCGTAATCGCGGGTCAAGGACTTATCAAGTTGCTTTTTCGTTTTGGTATCCCAAAGTGTTATGATAGGACCATTGCCGCCGACTGCCAATTTACTGCTGTTGGGACTGAACACCAAAGCGTTAATGCTGCGTTTGTCGGTATTTTCGATATCGGAAAATTGCCAATCACTGGTTTGCCACAGCCGGATAATGCCGTTTCGTCCGCCGCAGACGAGAAATTTGCCGTCCGGCGAATAGGAAATAGCGCGGTTTGCAGTCGCCGGTGTTTCCAATTGTTTCTTTTGCTGTGCGATGAGTTGATTATTTATCTCAAATATGCGGACGGCTTTATCGAAACCGCAGACGGCAAATTGATTCTTCGCCGGATGAAAAACGACTTTCTGCGTTCCTTGCGGTGTTTCAAGGGTTTGCAGTAAGCGGGCAGGTTCACCGGTTGTGGAAATCGCCCAAAGACGAACTTGTCCGCTCTGTTCGGCAGTGACGAGAAGCGAATTGTCGAAATTGAAACACAGGCCACGCACCCAGTCATCGGCGGGCTGCGATTCCCAAATGAATTTCTTCTTTTCGATGTCCCAAATTCGGACGATGTGGTCATCGCCGCCGACCGCAAGCAATTTGTTGCTCTTTGAAATATCAAGGCAGGTAATTACCGGCGTTTTGGATAAATCGCCGGTTTTTTCAAAGAGCCGGATTGTTTCCGGTACATTGCCGTTTTTTCGATTCTGCGCAAAAGTATCGCCGCAAAGAGAGAAAAGCGCAACGGAAGCGAAAACGCAGAACAAATGTTTCGATAATCTTTTTAACATGATAAAAACCCTTTTGATAGAAAATATCAACTCATGTAATCGGCAGTATTTGCCGGAATAATCAAAAAAATCGGAAAAATCGGCAAAGTTTAACTATTACAGAAAAACTTGGCAAGAGCAAAATAGTACCGCCCATTTAGCCGGTACTCTGGCGGCGCGTGGCGAGAACAGAGCCGCAATCGAAGGGTTGCGAAAATAAGAATCAAGGGCCGCAAGTGCAGCCGGCTGTATTTTTCGTGACCGCCGAAACTTGCGGCTCTTTCATTCTTCCAATCGAAACCGCTGCTGTTTTGTTTTCAACCGCCAGCAGTCCCCGCCTGAAGGAACCGCTATGTCTTCTAATACGCCCAAAATCGTTTGCTTCCCCGGATCCGTACCGTTTCTCAATAGCGGTAAAATTGACAAAACAATGTCATCGAATCGCGCCGCCTTATTTTCCATTTCCATTCGATTCAGATAACTCCGTAAGAAATACTCAATCCTAATGTTTACGTCGACATGTGTGCGGAACTTTACGTTTTTTTTTATATGCCATTTTTCCGTTTCGAAATCGTAATCAAACGACCGCTCCAAAAGCGGAGTCAAATCACTGCCGTGCTTTTTCAACAAGTCCAGAAATCCTTTTTCCATTCCTTGAATAATCAGGTAATTGTTAATCTGTTCCCATGTTGCACCATAATGCTTGGCAATCACTTCCTCTATGGTTTTAATGATAAACACATCGACATCCATTTCAAAATTTGCGTTCATCACGACTTTCGGATGGCGAACCTTTCGAAAGTTCATCATCAGTTGCCCTGACAATACCGTAAAAGGATTCTGCCGTTTTTTGAAACTCGTTTGTCCATTCTTCTGCGGTACAGCACCGACGTATTCAAAGCCGCACTGTTCCGCTGTGTCGATAATCAAATGCCAAAACTCCGGGTCTTTGTGAGCAAAAACGAATGTCAACCACCGGTCATATTTCAACACACGGTACATTTCCCGAATACTCTGCGCTATCAGTTCTTTGTATTCATGCTTTGTTTTGTTGTGTTCGCCGCCTTCGATTGCCTCCAGCGCGTAATCGTCTTCAGTCACGTCGAGGTCAAGCCAGGCATTCCACATGATAGACAAATCAAGATAGGCGATATTCTTTCCATACGGCGGGTCGGTATAAATATAATCAACGCTCTCGTCTTCCTGAAACGATAAGTCCGTTGCTGTACCTTTAATAATTGCAGCATTTGCAACAGTCCGATTGTTAATCTTATCCAGCAATTCCTTTTTACCATCATAAATTCTTTTGAATTTACCTTCAAAAACTTCAATCGTGTTCCTTATGGCAGGATTGGGGGCTACCCTATATCTGTAATAATAGCCGAAATTGTTTCCGCCGCCTTGCGGTGTTTCATGAAATGTTTTATTGATAACCGATACAGTATTATAAAACGCAAGCATCAGCGACTTTTGGATATTAACGTCTCTTTGTTTTCCAATAATTGATTTGAGCAGCGACAATTCGGCACGCTGTTTTTCGGAAAATAATTGATGCACACAAGGAACATCAGCATTTTGCGGCAGCAAAAGATTTTTTGGACCTGCGTATGTTTGCAGTGCCGCTTTGATTTCTGTTTCGGTTTTCGGCACGCGTCTCATATATTCCTTTTGTACGGACTCGAAAGCAGTATGCAATTCTCCTAAATTTACTGGAGCGATAAGAGATTCCGCGATAAATTTGGAGAGCGGATTTATATCGACATGAATCGCTTTTCTATCGCACATGAGGGCTTCAACCGCAGTAACTCCGCTGCCGCCGAAAGGGTCAAGTACTATGTCCCCTTTCCGAGTGAAATTTCTGATATAGGTTTGTACGACGTTCCATGTTTGTCTCGTGAAGTAAGCATTGCATCCAAAATGTCTTTTAGCGGCTTGCTTTTTGGAAACTATCTCTTCCAGCAGCGATATGTTCGCATAATCAAATGATTCAGATTCTCTGTGATACTTGACTCGATAGCCCGTGTGAAAACTTTTAATCGAAAGATAGCGTGCAAGTTCTTTCCATCGGGTTTCGATGTCATCGAAAGGAATCGAAAGAACACAGGTTCGATTAACGTTTGTCTTGAAAACGACAAATGTTTTACCATTGCAGAGAGCGAAATACTTACTTCGGACTTTATTGTGGATGGCGTACGAAAACGCCTGTTCGACATTATCGCCTTCGTTGATGTCTTGGTTCGGGGCTTTGGCTTCTAGAACGAAAGCGTTGTGACCGTCGATAGTTAGAATGTAATCGGGAATGCTCATTTCCCGTTTTTTCCTGCCGACTTGTGTGAGAAGGATTTTGCTTCTGGTAATGTTTTTTCCTCTGTAACCGAGCCGTTTGAGAATCGGCATACAGATTTCTTCTCTAACGGAGTCCTCTTTGAAGTTCGGGTTGCCGGTAATATCCGCAAGAGTGAGTCCGCCGAAAATGTTGGAATGAGTCATAATTCTGCCTTTCGTTGAAAAGCAGACCGACAAGATTGGCATGACGTAAAACGGGAACGCCACGTCAGTCCAAACGAGTCCCCATCTCATACCATTGAGATAGCCGTGCAAAAAACCTACGGCAATGAACGCAAATGTACGCACACCGAAACCCGCAAGTTAGGTGCATAACGTCCCCTTGCGGGAAACGCAACGAACCACCTAATTTTTTTCGTAACTTCCAACCGGCAAGCCGGATGGTATTTGGAAGTAACGTGACTGAAAACTTGCGATCTGAAATTTAATTTTGCATTATTTTATCTTTCGGGGTGGGGGAAGTCAAGCGGGAACAAAAAAGAGGCGGGAACTTTAGTCCCCGATAAACCCGCAAGTGACGCAGATATGCCGTCAAATTTTTACGCCCCCTTCTGCAATTCTTTTTCAGTAAATTCTCTTGATTTTTCCAAATTATGTAATATAATAAAGGAATAATGTGGAAAATTTGCAGAATATGGGGTGAAAAATGTCAGGTCTAACACTCGGTTCAGTATCATCGTCAGGACTTGCGGCGCAGCATCAGGTTCAGCAGACCTACTCTCGGCTCGCTGACACGATGACGCAACTCGCCACCGGCAAACGTATTAACTCTGCAAAAGATGACCCCGCCGGTCTCATCGCACAGGAATTGCTCAACGCCGAAATTGCTGGTACCAATGCCGCTATTAAGAATTCCCGTCTCGCTAACGCGATGTTAAATGTCGCCGAAAGCGGAATGAGACAAATCAGCGCACTCATGACCGAAGCAAAGGCGTTGACCGTTGCGTCTGCTAATACCGGTGCTATGTCGCCGGAAATGATTGCCGCCAATCAGATGCAGGTGGATATGCTGGTGGAATCCGTCAATCGGATTTCTTCAATGACAAACTGGCTAGGCACACCGCTTTTGGACGGACACTTCAGCAGTGCAAACGGCGGCGCAACTTTTCAGATAGGTCCCGACGTTGTCGAAAGTCAGCAGTTGAATGTACCGCTGGAAAGCACCCGCACTGCGAATGTCGGAAATAACGTTGGTACGCTTTCCGACCTTGTCAGCGGCGGTATTGCTTCGCTGCGAACCAACCCTGCGCTGGCGGACTCGATTCTCAATGCGGCAATTTCACAGATTGCAGTTCAGCGGGGACAAATCGGAACTATTCAGAAATATGCTCTTGATACAAATATCAATGTTTTGCAGGATACGCTGGTACAACTTTACGGAACTTTATCGCTAATTTCGGATGCGGATTTTGCGGAAGCCGCTTCCAATTTAGCGCGAGACCAGATATTGTTGCAGAGCGGTTTGAAGACACTGGGCATTACCAATCAGCAGTCGAGATACGCCACTTCGCTGCTGTGATAATCCTCCTTTAGCGCAGGACATCTAATCCTACGCTGGTCTTGCTTCTTAACCAGGACAGCGTCCGCTCAAGCGTTGCCTTGATGTATTCAATTTGATTTTCCGTATAAATAGGGCGCGGATGCGCCGGTTCGCGTTCATAAAACGCCTTACGTTCTTGATGATAAGGATTCTCAAGCGTGTAGGGATAAGGATCATGGTAGTTCTCCCATCTAAAATTGGGTTTTTTGGTGTATGGCGGAACGTATTCCTGAAAATAAATCTCAAAATGTTCATACCCTTTAGGCAATGTAGCAGACATTTGAGGAAGGGCCACCGACATTTTCGACAATATCCTTTTGTTACTCATAGACCAAGAAATCGCCAATTCACGTCTAAATGTGCCAAAGCGTTCACGTTCGTCAACAGGAATCTTTTCGTTGAATTCCAATGCCCTCACCAACCGCACGAGACGAAAGAGTCGTGGAACCTCGTTTGCAAGTGTTATCCATTGAGACCAATTAACGCCGTTGACTTTCGGGTGAATACTTGTACTTGAAGGAGAAGGATATTGTCGAAAGGGATTGGTTAATTCACCATTTTCGTTAAGAAGTAGGTTTGCTCTATCAGGATAATTTTCCCGTCCATCGGCGATTGCCTCTTTAAGAAGGGTTCGAAGTTTGAGTAATAGTTCGCCTGAATTCGGGAAAAGCGTCAGATAGTAAGCCGCCCACTCAGCCAAAGAGTCGTATTTTTCATTAGAATGACAGGCAATTTCTAACAGTAAATCTCTCGCCCGGTCGTTTTTGAATGAGTAAATTGCCATAATGTCCCAGGAAGAATCGTAGGTAGCGTTTGATAAAGCGATAGGCGGGAATGTCATCGGACGCAAAACATATTCTGTGCTATATCCTGCCAAACCATAACTCTTATACTCGCGACAGAATATTTCCGATAAAAGTTCTGTTTGCCGTTCATAAACTATAGCAAGGGTATAGAGTTGGTACAAGGATATTCTTTCGCCGGACAAGCGTGGATCGGCTCCAACTTCGTTGAACGCAACTCTTTTAGGAAGCCGATTTTTCCATATTTCAAGATAGTCATCTGTTCAAGTAACTCTTTTCATTGCTAATTTGGCTGCCTTAAAAAGAAGTTGATCATATTCCGTGCGCCATCTTTCTTCGGTAGGTACTTTCCAACCTTTTCCAACGGTCCGTGTGCTGTCTACGAAGCGTTCAAAGAACGGAGAGGACAACTCCTTCAATTTTTCCGATTCCTCGATATATCTTTCGCGGAGTTGGTTGTCAGATAGTGCATTATCATCTGAGTCTTGAGATGACCTTTCAGAGAGTTCCTGGACATATTTTTCGAAGAGTTGCTGGGTGGTGATTTCTTGAACATGCGTACCCTCACCTTCTGGCTTCCTAGAATCATTCGAAGGTACGGAGACCATATTGTTCACCGCTATTATCGGCGCAGGGCTCAGTTTGCCATTTTGGAAAAAAAGTTGTCCCAGCATGTATCGTCAACAAAAATAAGAATAACGTAATTAGCACAGCGATTCGCATATAATCCTCCTCACAAAATAGAGTGTAAGGAAACTGAACCCGCAAAAACATCGTTTTTCCGGAGCGTCCGATACAGTACTGCTGCCAGTTGGTCAGTCACCACTACCTCATGCCGGTACCTACATATACAATTTTACAAAATGCGACTCCGGTTTCAAGATAAACTTGTTCGGAATCCCCTCAATAAAACTTACCTGTTTTGTTGAAAAATGCTATTATGGTAAAATGGGTAAAATTTTGTGGGGGTTCCGAACATGTCTAATATACCGGCATCCCTTGGATTTGTTGCTGCTAGAGACAATCACCAATGTTCATAATGGTGCCTTCATTTGCTGTGTCACCTAACAGTGTCTCTGAACGGCAACTGTCAAAATAGGCAAATTATTCCGGTTTTTCTACCTAAAACGGCAAACGTCAAGGACAGCAATGCAAAAAGACGAAAACCCTAACAGCGGTTTTGATAAAAAAAGCCGTTTATAAGAATTATATCAAACATTCCGTTTGCACTTTCGTCAGGTTTCACTGTCCCAATAGAAATGAATATCCTACTCAAGCGGCTGTTGTTCCTCCCTGCGGTTTTCGTTCTCTTTACGCCGGTTTCGCTTGCCGACGAGCGCGTCAACTGGATTGTCAAAGCCGACGAAATGAACCGCAATGCCGTCGTTTGTATTGAAGGCGATAAAACGGAGGAAACCGGCAATTCGTATGATTCCGGCAGTTCGGCTAAATCATTCAATGGAATGGGAACCGGTATCGTCATCGACGAAAAAGGATACATCGTCACCAATTATCACGTAGTTGACGGTCTCCGAAAAATTCAGGTGTTGACATATAACCGGAAACAATACGTCGCAATGCTGGTTGCCCGTGACCCCGATACCGACATTGCGATAATCCGAATCAATGCTAATGAGCCGCTGCAAACTATACGTGTCGGTCGTTCTGACGATTTAATGCCGGGCGAGTATTGTCTCGCAATCGGTAATCCTTACGGCTATCCATTCACGGTAACAACCGGTTTGATAAGCGGTTTGCTCCGCAAAGTCGATGTCAATGATTCTTTATCGTATCACAATGCGATTCAGGTAAGCGCGCAGATAAATCCGGGGAATTCCGGCGGACCTCTCCTAAACGTTCATGGCGAAATGATAGGGATGAACGCCGCTATACGCGCCGGAGCGGAATGTATTGCCTTTGCAATACCGGTTGGTCAGGTTGTCGAGGTTGCCGCGAAACTTTTCGAGAACCTTGTCAAGAAGAATGTTTATCTCGGTGCTGTTGTTTCGCAAAAAGAGAGCGTCGGAAATTCCAATGGTCGTTTTTCCGAGCGGCAAAGTTTCGTGATAGTTGATTCCGTTGACGCAAACAGTCCGGCTGAAGCCGCCGGTCTCCAGAAAGGCGACCGCATTGTTTCAATCGGCGGTAAGAAGGTCAATAATAAACTCGATTTTTACCGCTCTCTGGTTGATATTGCCTCACACAGCGATATTGTTTTCGAGACCATAAAAAGCGGTGACTCCAATGATGAGACCGGCAGTGTAACCATTTCGCTTGCAGCAGCAAGGGATTATTTGTTGGCAAGAGATGATTCCCGCGGACGCAATGTCCGAAGCGGAGTACCGAGCCGCGCAGACATCACGGCGAAAACAGCGGTAATTCAGCCGAAAACGGCGGCAATTCAACCGAAAACAGTCAACGTTGCAGACGAACATGTCTGGCAAACGCTGGGAATTTCATACGAACCGATGAAAAAAGACGAATATCGGCGGCAGTTTGCTGATTATTTGAGCAAATATCCCTACGGCGGTATTGTAGTAAAAGCGGTGAAAAAGGATACCGAAATGGCGCGAAAAGGTGTTATGCCGGGTGATGTGATTGTCGGTATTCACGAATGGGCGGTTACATCGGAAAGCGATGTCCGTTTCGTTGCCAAAGAATGGAACAAAATCAAATCGCCGTCGAATAAAGTCCAACTTTGGCTCTTCAGGGATGATTCCGAATTCTTCACGGAACTTTCTTTACGGTAGAGTGTGTAACCGTCTGTTCATTGAACATTATTCATTAAACACGCCGATTCTGCGAAACCGTTCGTAACGTTTTTTGACAAGTTCCGCAATCGGCTGCCGAACAAGGTCTTTGAGCGAATTGCGAAAATACTGCTTGAGGCGGGACGCAGCCAAGCGCGGGTCCCGGTGCGCACCGCCGGGCGGTTCTTCGATGACTTCTTCAATCACGCCCAACCGAAGCAAATCGCCGGAACGCATCTTCAATGCTTCCGCCGCTTTGTCTTTGAATTCGTGCCCCTTCCAAAGAATACCGGCACAACCCTCGGGACTAATCACGGAATAGTAAGAATGTTCCAGCATTGCGACTTTATCGCCGACTGCGATTCCAATCGCACCGCCTGAACCTCCCTCACCGATGACAGCGCAAACGACCGGCGTTTCCAACTGCGACATCTCGTACATCAACTCGGCAATGATATAAGCAACTCCGCGCTCTTCCGAACCTATTCCGGGATAGGCACCCGGCGTGTCAATCAAGCAGACAACCGGAACTTGAAACTTTGCCGCTAACTTCATAGCCCGCAACGCTTTACGGTATCCTTCGGGGTGAGCGCAGCCGAAATTGCACTCTTGCCGCTCTTTCAAATTGCGTCCCTTGTGATGTCCGACCAGCATCACTTTGTATTCGTCAATTTTTGCCCAGCCGGTTCTGATTGCGCGGTCATCGCCGAAAAATCTGTCGCCGTGCAGTTCGGTGAAGTCCTCGATAATCATATCGATGTAGTCGAGCGTCTGCGGTCGACTCGGATGCCGCGAAACCTCAACTGTTTCCCAAGGAGTCAGCGAACTGTAAATCTCCTTTTGCAGTTGAAAAAGAGTTTGACGCAAAGACGCAATTTCACTGCGGGTTGAAGAATCCGATGTATCGGAATTTTTCTTCAACGCTTCAATTCGGCTTTCGAGTTCGATAAGCGGCTTTTCAAACGGAAGCCGCTGCATTACAGAGGACATACTGTTATCGCCGTTAAAAATGTACTTTCGGTGCCTGTTTTTCCATCGGGTCGGCGATTTCAAATGAAGCCGCCGCTGCGAAGTTGAACATACCCGCTACAATGTTTGCCGGAAATGTTTCTCTTCCATTATTGTAAAGCATTACGGCATCGTTGAACGCCTGACGGGCAAACGCCACTTTGTTTTCGGTCGAGGTTAATTCTTCCTGCAACAGGAGCATATTTTGATTTGCTTTCAAATCGGGATACTGTTCAACAACGACCATCAGCCGGCTCAATGCGCTGGTTAATGAACCTTCGGCTGATGCCAACTGCTTCATCAGGTTCGGCGAAGTCGGGTCGGCAGCAGCGTTTTGTAAAGCACCGGTCGCAGCGGCTCTCGCCATAATTACTTTTTCCAGAGTTTCCTGTTCGTGCTTCATGTATCCTTTAGCGGTTTCGACAAGATTGGGAATCAAATCGTACCGCCGTTTGAGTTGCACGTCAATTTGTGAAAAAGCATTTTTGTATCGGTTCCTTTTGACAATGAGTCCGTTAAATACCCCGATAATCCAAAGGATTAAGACAACGACAAAAACAGAAATGACAATGAGTACAATGGTAGTTGTTTCCATGTGTGTAATTTCGATTAAAGTGACATAAAGTAAAACGTTTGACAATTTTACCGGAATACGGCGGTATTACAATAGTCCGGCTGAAGTATTTAGTTAGTTGGTACTTCGGTACTTCTTTCCCCACCGCCGGACGAAATAAATTATCACAGCAAGAAGTATGAAAACCCAAAGGTGCGAAAGTCCAATGATAAACCACAGGAAATTGTCCCAGCCGTTTTTGATTCCTTCTGTGAATTTGGAGGAGAACCCAAATGGCGAAGCAGGTTCATCTATCTCTTGATAATAAGTAACCGTCAAAGTGCTGAATGCAATTCTATCCTTGAGATACCTCATTCGTCCTTCAACTGACTCAATTTCTGTCTGCAAACCCCCGATTTCTTTTTCGATGCGGAGAATATCTTCAACGGTTTCCGCCCGTTCCAAAAGTGCAGCGTACCGGCTTTGAAGTTCTTTCTTGGTCTTTGTTCGTGCCTCAATATCTATGTATTCCTCGGTTACATCGAGTACTTCAATCTTTTTGTCGTCAAGTTTGTTAACGCGTTTAGAAATGGTGTTCAGAAGCAAGTCAAATTTGTCGGCAGGAATGCGAATGATTAACCGGTGTTCAATCCGATTGGAATAGCCGGAAGCGTTGTCATCGGAGATATAACCTTTCAATTCCTGAACGGTTTGCGTAATCAACGATTTTGTTTCGTTGACATCAGCCGCTGCAAATCTTATGCTTCCATTCTTGATGATTTTTCGCTCTACTGTTTCAACTTTGTCGGGTTCCTGCTCTCTTGGCGGCGTTAAATAATTTTCTACCGTACGACTTGTTGCCATATCGGCTAGGGCCCTATCGGCTACACTCCTAAGTGCAGTCGTACCTGCTGGCTGACCGCAAGAACAAATTGTCAAGACAGATAATGCTGTCAAAATTGCCGTTGTCGTTTTCATGGTTCTGTTGTCGTGTTGAAGGTTGCTTTCCGAAGTGATTTGTACATTGTACAAAGTTTTGCCGTTATCGGCAAGAGTTTGCCTTGCGTAATGTCAAAAATGTGGTACGATGAAAGCAGGTTGGGAACATATTAGCGAAGGAGAAAAGCCATGTCAGAACAACAAAAACCGTTGACTTACGAAGGTGTTCTTGAAATGATCCGGGAAACCGACCGGAGTATAAAACGTATGTCGCGGAAAACCGACCGGCAGATGCGGGAAACCGACCGAAAACTTGAACGCATGATTCAAGAAACACGGGAACAGATTCAAGAAACCAACCGGCAGATGAAAAAAACCGATAAGAAGATTTCGGAACTCGGTTCGCGCATTGGAAAAATTGTCGAGAATATGGTCGCCGGTAATATCA
>WRCR01000078.1 GCA_009783865.1 Planctomycetaceae bacterium
CCGCAACTGCCGCCGCCCGATATTAACAGCAAATCGCAGCAGAAAATCTTCAAGTTAAATCAGGTACTCTTTGAACCGATACCAAGATCTATCCCCTTTTACGAACTCGATGCCATAGCGGCGAAATACACCGCAATGGATAAAGTCAGCATGTACGACCTGTACCGCATGGTTGTCGAAATCGATGCCCTGTTTGACAAAAGGCACGTTCTCGCCCGAGCGGGACTTCCGGTTCAGGACGTTGATGGGGGAATCGTTAGAGTACAAATCATAGAAGGACGGGAAAGCCGAAGAACCATCACGACGAAAGCACCGCCTTGCTTCGGCATCGGAAAAAATCCGTATTATCCAACTGCGACGTATCGCTTGTTTGACAAGTATTTCGTCCAAAAGCAATTTCACTTTTCCGGCAGACAGTCGTTCAATGTCCAAAAACTGGAGGACGAAATCCTGCGGTACAATCGAACGTTCCGCAGTCAACTTGCAGCGGAAATCGAACCGGGCGAGAATTTGGGAAATTGTACGCTCAAGTTGACCCGCCTGCTGCCGCAGCCGATTTCCGGCGGATACTTCATCGACAATTCAGGCAGGGCATCGTCAGGACGCATCCGCAACGGAGTGTACATGAACCTGTCGGACATACTGGGGTTGAACGACTCCTTTTTTGTTTCCTACGATAAAACGGAAGGAACCTCGTCATTATCCATGCAGGGCGACATTCCCGTCAGTAGGTGTGGCACCTTTTTCGAGATGTCATATTACTACGGCGAGCCGAAAACAATTTCGGGTGCCTTTGCGATTCTTAACATCAATGGAACTTCGGAACAATATCGTCCCGGTTTCCGTCAGATACTCATCAACAAAAAAGAACATCGCTTGGATGCGACGCTGCATTATCAGAACTACCGCTCGGAGACGTTTTTCGACACGTTCTTAAACTATGCGGAAAAACACGATGCTCTGACTTTCGGCTTGGAATATTCCCAGCGGAAGTCGAAATCCGCTCTGTTCGCTGGTTTATCTGTCGTTGCCGGTCACTCGAAGACGCTGGCACCGATTCCGGCAGAATATGTTGACAACGATTTTTGTCTGATGAAACTGAACCTGATGAAAATTTGGTATCCGAACAATAAGTGGACGTTCATTCTTCGCGGCAACGGCAGTGCTGCCTTGTCAATGCTGCCGCAGAGTCAGGTTTTCCAGATAGGCGGTATGGCAACTGTTCGAGGGACACCCGAAGCGATGATGAGCGGCGATTCCGGCTATCTGGTCAGTGCGGAAGGACGGTATCTTATTTGGAACGGCTGCGGCTCCAAGTCGAAATATCACAGTCAGAGATGTGATTCCTTCGTCAATTATTGGAAAAACGATTGGAAGGAAAACTCGAAGGCGGAACTCTTCGCATTCTTTGACCACGGCGGCGTATTTTACAGGAAGCCGCTCGCCCTTTCCACACATCCCTCGGACTTCTTGTTCAGTATCGGTGTCGGTACAAACATACTAATTGGAAGACATTGTGCGATGTCTTGCGGCTATGGACAACCGCTCTTCACGGCAGAAAGTCATCTGGAAGCATACCGAAATCTGCTCCGGCACGGCAACGCCTTTTTCACGGCAAGAGTCATGTTTTGAAAAACCCTACTGTCCGCCGCTCACTATTCGCTACTCACCACCAATTGTCAAAATAGATAAAATAACGGGTTATTACACCGTTTATTTCCCGCGCAAAAACGGGTATAATTTTGTCACAATTTCTCAATCTTCTCAATCATCGCTCCGACTTTTTGCCGGTGTTCCAGCAGCGGGCGCGGGTCAATAGAAAAATCGGTCATCGTTTTCGTTACCGCTTCGGGAACTTTGAGCAGTGTTTCGGCGGCTTTGCGGTCAACTGCCGAAATCTTGTCCGCCTTGCTTTTCAACAGTTCACGAAGACGGTAAAACATTTCGTAGTCCTCGACACCTTCACGTATCATCTCCCAGCGGATACTCGACACCGGCTTGTCGAAAACGGGCTTGCCTTCGTTAAGTCCCGGCACAGCAGCGGAAAGCGGTGGATATATGAACCGACCATCGCCGTTGCCCCAATGTTGTTTAGTACCAGACGGTGTTGAATAACCGCTGACGTAACCCATCGGGTCTTCGTAAGGATTCTGGAAACTGTTCGGAAAAGCCGTCCCGCTGTGCCAATAAGTTGATTCCCAAACGAGCGAGCCGACAATGCCGCGCTGCCATGCCTGCCAATGCCAAGTCCGCAATTCCGTCGCCGGATGGTCAATGAACAACGTGCAATACGGTGCTTTCGGACCGGTACAGACGTACCACCAGAACCTTTCGCCTTTGTCCATCCGTTTGCGGGCTAAATCCTCTTGGAAATGATGCGAAACCGGACACCAAATATCAAACGAGGTACCGAAGCGGTCTAATACCGGCATGAGTTTATCGTCCGAAAGCATAACGGTCATAAAACGGGCAAGTCCCGGAGCATATTTCTGCAACTTTGCCGTTCCGGCAGCGACGAACTCGTAATCGTGTTCACCCGGTTCGTCGAACCAATAGACGTATGACTTTTCGAGCCAGTTCTTGTTCTTCAGAAAGCCGACCAGTTTCGTGTAGTAGTCGGTCATCATGGCATGATACTGCGGGGTGTCCTCGCCGTACTTTCCGATGGACGGCGGATAGCGTTCATGGAAGGTGCCGCCGCCGAGACCCTGACCGGGAACTGTGAAATTCGTGAAATTGAATTTGTCGAGTACCCGGCTCATTTCCTTTTCGTAACGGGAAAAATCGATTTCGCAGTACGACTTTGCCGGTTCCTCGTCATTGGGAACCCATTTGACTCCGAAATTGTCAAACGGCGTGGGATTGTAAATGCTGATGCGCTGGTCGGCAAAACATTGGAGATACATCTCAAGAACGCGCCGCCGGTCAGCATCGGTCTTGGCGTTGTGATAATTCGCCGCCTGATGAGGATTAAAACCGTATGCCGTTTCAATATGATTTTCCTTTGGCAGCGCAAAATCCCAAACGTGAACGGTGTAGGGTATTTCCACCGCCCCAAAATTGTCGTCATCTGATGTCAGATGAATCGTCCCTTTGTATTTTCCGGCTGGAACATTTGCTGGAATTTTGACCTTCACCCAAATCGGTTGGTTTTTATTCGCTTCAATGTCAATCGGTTTGTCCAACGGCGGCAATGCGTCGGGCCAATAACCGATAATACCGGTTCCATCGGTCTTCGAATGGACGAAATGATAATAAGCGTACAGTATTTCAACACGGTCAGGAGAAATTGCCGCACCGTTGGAACCTGTCAGCGGCGTTGCCTTTGCTTTCAGACCCTTGATAGGTTCGGTACTGCGAAGTACCAGTTGAAAGGTCTCGATGTCATTCTTACCAGCGAATATCTCAATATATTTTTGTGTATTCGCCGCCGGTACTGGTCGGTCGCGGGAAACTTTCCAGTCGGCTTCGCACCACCATAAACTCGTTTTCTCACCGGCGTTGTAGGGGGCGAAATAACCGTAATCGCTCCGGTGCAAGGGATGCGTCGAAGTCGTCAGCGTGAAGGTTTTGCCGTTGACGATGAATTTTTGTTCGATTTCCCCCGGAGAACCGGAGGTTTTCAATGGGAAAACCTGTTCTTTCGTTTCGCCGATTTCTCGAATTCGGACTTTGCCGTCCGCCGTTAGTATAATTACATCGGCAGCATCAGCGGTCGAGGCCGCAATAAACGTTTCACCTTGAGCGTTGAATGTCTTTGTTTTAATTCCCCGATGTTCTGCTACCAGCGGGGCTTCCAGTCCGATGCTTTCGACTTGGAAATTACTGCCTTGCAGTCCCCGAATGCGGAGATAAAGTCGTTCCATCGGGAAAGCGATCCGCGGTATCGTGAATTGATGTGTACCGGTTTTGCCGATACGTCCGAGTTCCGTCCAGCGGGTTTCCCCGTCTCGGCTGACTTCTACGGTGCCTTCACCGGCAGCGTGATAGCAGCAGCCAATAGTGATAGTACCGCCGTCAAATTCAATGGGGTGGTGTGAACCGGGAAACGTCAAATAGAAACAGTACAAGACGCTGGAGTGTTCGTTCAAACACCAGCGATTCGAATTGAAGGTAGCGTCCGAATAGATAAGCGGACGATGGATATTCGTAGTGTTTCCGCCGAGCCAGCCGTTGAATCGATATACTCCGTCCCGAATGGATTCGCTGCCGTCGAGAAGCAGAGTTGTCGGACCGACCGTAACTTCCTTGTACACCGGTATGACGTGTTCGAGTTTGATATTCCGAAACTGGAAGGTTCCCGTTGATTCCCACTGACCGACACGGAGTGGGGTTTCCTCTGTCGTGTTCTGAAGTCGGAAGCAAAATGATTCGTTTTTCCATTCGTTTTTGGCGGCGGTATAGTCCCGACTGAACGATTCAAGTCCGCAGGGTATGCAGCCGCCGTGGGAATCGGCACCGCGAATCGACACCGAGTACCGGTAAAAACCGCCGGGACGCAGTTTCACGTTAGGACTTCGCCAGTATGAAGAAACATTGTCTTTGCCCGCTGCTTCAAGCGTGGTTGCATCAACAATCTTGCCCGTGCCGGTAAGTTTCCATGTATCAAAGCCGGGGATAGGAATTTCCGCAGCACTAATAGTGCCGAAGAAAAGAAATGATAAAACGGCGGTCAACGCCGGGATTGCCGATTTCATGATGGTCTCCAATGGTTAAAAAATTGTTTTTCACACGAAGGCACAAAGGCACGGAGGAATCCCTTTGTGCCTCCGTGCCTTTGTGCGAAAAAAATCAGTTAATTTCGTAATACGATGTCTTATTTTACCATAATTTCCCACGCGAAAACACTCTCCGCTGGAAAAACGACCGGCTGTGTCAATGCCGCAGGTTCAAGCGTTTTTTCAACGCCTTCAGGACCGATTTGACGAATCGTAATGTTGTTCTTGTCCAATCCGATTTCAGATAAGTCAACGCTAAATCGGCTCGTGATGGATTCCTCGGACATATTGACGAAGAGCAAAATTGCCGATTGCGTCTTGCCGTTCTTCACGATTTTCCAGCAGCCGGTACGAACAGCAGGTCCCGTAATGAGCGGCGAATTATAAAAGTTCCAATCCGCTGTGACAGTCGGCAATTCACAGGGCAAATCCGGTGGGCGGCACATTTCGCCCTTATAAAAATAATGCCGCACCTGATGCCGTAATCGAACTGCCTTTCGCTGGAACGGAAACTTGTCTGCTTCGTCGATGATAGTCGGTACAAACCAGCCTATCTGTTCGCCGAAGCAAAGCGACTCCGCCGTTTTCATACGGCAGGCAAGCGGCTCTATCGTTACTTTCCAACCGGGAACAGTCCGCTCGGCATAGACCTTTCCAGCGCGATAATCACGCCCAAGCATTTGAACTGCTCCGCCATATACCGCCGCAAAAGCAGGAATTTGATTCGCCTGCTGATGATGCCAAGTTAAAAAACCGTCAACTATCGACAAACTGGTTTCACCGGTACACTCCGATGTTATTACCCTGTCACGTAGCGCATTCGGATTCGATTGTAATTGTTTCTTGACGGTGTCATTCAACGGATGGTCTTGCAAGTCGGGATTGAGCAAGTCGCTGCGGATTTTATTGAAGATTGCCCGATAACCGTCGTTCCACCAATAACCGCCGCCGAGCGGATGTCCATGAGAGCGGTCGAAACAAAGTTCAGGAACTGCCGCGGCAACTTGGTCAACATAAACGGCTTTTGTTCCGTTTTCGTTCATCAAGCGCAGAACATTTTCACGGACTTTGCGCTGCCACACTTGCGCTGCCGGACACATGTGGGCGAGTTTCACATCGCTGCCGTCCGATTCTTTACTTCCGTAAGAATGTAAGTTAGCGGTACCATCTGCGTTCTTGACCGCTCCTGCAAATCCTTCTTTGGTGTAAAGGTAATCCTCCATTCCCTTATCCTTCGTATCCCAGAGAAGACCGTTCACATACGGCATGATAAAAATGTCGCCGTCTTTTTGCATTTCGTCAACTGCTGCTTTGAATCCCTCTCGCGGGAAAAAATGCGGATAGTCGTTGTCGTAAGGAAAGAAGTTCGGACCGTCTTTAGCATGCGGATTTGACTTCCACCAGTAATACCAATGAACGGCAGCGGGGACACCGAAGGCATCGCGGAATTTTTTCATTGCCGGTATCATGTCTTCGGGACTGACGCGGTACATCGCCCAGAGACAATGTTCCTTGAACCATTGCGGCGAGTCGGTTCTGCCGTTTTCGTTCATTTTTTCACGGGGATACCATGATGCTTCTTTGCGAACCCAATCGCGGTAAATCATTGCGCCGTCGTACCAATCATTGCGTATAGTCCGCAGCACTACCTTGCCGCCGATATTAAGACGGTTATTCGGCTCGTACATATTTTCCGCATGAATGGTCGCCCAAAAACTAACTGTGCCGTTCCAAGCGTAATTATCTCTTTTTCCGGCGGCAATACATTCAATAACTTTGCGGCAGCCCTTTACGTCGTGAAAGCCGACATAGAGTCCGATGTTGTTCGTGCTGCGAAAACCCTGCGCCGGTCTTTTTTCGTTCCAGACGGCGCACCAAGGCATCGGAACGCTGTAGCCGGGATAACCGGTGCTGCGCTGAAAATTCTTTTCGCAAGGGTTGGCATAAACCACCCCCGAACCCGTAGGATAAAACAACTTTGTATCGGCACCGAAATCCCGAACTGCGATTTGTCCCAGGCGAATGTTGACGAGCGAAATCTTTTCAGAACCCGCAGCGGCGGTCTGCGAAATCTCAATGCCGGGCTTCGTTGGTTCAGCAGCGATTTGCATTTCAACGGTGATATTATCACCGCCGGTAATTCTCGTGCGTCCTTTCCACGAAAGATGCAGAACGTTTCCTTTCTTTTCAATAGCGGTTTTGCTCCAGCCGCTGTCGGCAAGAACGGGAAGTTCTTTCCTCTCCGGCGGTGCGCAGATAAACAGCGAAAACAAGGGACGCTGCGGTGCGGAACAGAAAACGTGTCCCGTCGCTTTGTCCGTCAATGAAACGAGTTGGATTCCTTCGTTGTTGGTTTCGCCGATTTTTTCTACAACCAGTGTCAAGTCGGCACTTTCGATTGTCTCCGCAGCGGTAACCGATGCCGCAAACAGCAATGGCAGAAAAAGGACGAATGGGAAAAATTTGTTTGTCATGGGTCTATCATTGATAAGGGTTAATGGGGAGTTAATTTAGTACAGCAGCACTTGTTCACGCCGTTTTAGGAACCGCTCGAATTCCTCTTTGGCGGCGGCTTCAACTTCTGCAACGGAAGCATTCTCCAAAATCATTTTTTGTAATTGGGTGTTTGCCAGAAGTACGCTGAACTCCGTTTTCCATTGTAGCGGATATTCTTTGAGCAGTGTTGTCAGCAGAACGAGTCCCAGCCGAACCGGTTTCAACGAGTCCGGGTTTTCAAGCACGAAACGCACACCGCCGCACGCAATGCCGTTGTGTTTGCTTTCCCTCGGTGTCAGCGGATACGGTTCAAAACGGACACCTTGAAGACCAACCTGCTTAGCGTTATTCCGCAGAGCAGCGGCAAATTTCTCGGAATGAATCCACGGCGCACCGACCCATTCAAACGGAAAGTCCGTGCCGCGCCCGACCGACATGTTTGACGACTCGACCAGGCAGGTTCCCGTGTATAAGTATTCCGCCGTCAGAGACCGCATATTCGGAGACGGATTAACCCACGACAGACCGGCGGCTTCAAAGTCCATTGAACGCTTCCAGCCCAAACAGGGAACGACATGCAAGTCAAGATTAAGTTCGAGTTCGATATTGAAGAGCAACGCCAATTCACCGACTGTCATACCATGCCGCGTTGCAATCGGATGGCAGGAGACGAAGGAATTTTTCGCTTTTTCGGAAACGGGACCTTCAACCTTATCGCCGCGAATCGGATTCGGGCGGTCAAGAACAACGAAGGCAATTTTCTTCTTTGCCGCTTCTTCCATGCAGTACAGCATTGTCGAAATGTACGTGTAGAATCTGGCTCCAATATCTTGAATGTCGAAGACCAATACGTCAACATTTTCAAGGGATTGCGGCGTGGGACGTTTGGTCTTTCCGTACAAACTGTAGATAGTGAGTCCCGTTGATGAATCAACAGCGTCGTCAACACGTCCGCCTGCTTCAGCGGCTCCGGTAAAACCGTGTTCCGGTGCAAACGCGGCAACCAGATTAACCTGCGGCGATTCGTGAAAGAGTTTGACGATTGAAGTTCCGTCCAGCGTAATGCCGGTATGATTGGATATGACACCGACTCGTTTGCCATGCAAGACCTTGAAATTGTCGGCGGCAAGTACATCGAGACCGGGTATCACCGGCAGCGATGCCGGTACTTTTATTCTGCTGCGGTAGTCGTCCGCGCCGCTGCGGACTTTGGAAACAATATCCGCAGAGGATACACTGTGATTTTGCAAAAGTAAAAACGTAATGAGAACAGAAAAAATGAAACGCATGATGTATCTCCGCCGTTGATTGAAAATTGAAATCGCACGTGATTGCTATAATGTGCATTATCTGACAGAAAAAAGCAATACGGAGCAGAATTTTATTAGCGTAGATTTTAATCCTACGCATTTCGTGCTTGCCTACCTCGCGAACCGCAGCACCGGTTCCGCCGATGCCGTTCTTTCAATCGAGTCATCATCGGCTTCAATGATAATACCCGTGTCCTCGTCTGTTAAACCGGTTAAAACCAGCGGCAGCGCAGCGGTCTCCTTGTCAACTTTCGGGGCGGGCTTCGGCGGTTCAATCTTTTCCGGTTCCGTCTTCATAGGTTCGGTTTCTATAGGCACGGACTTTATCGGTGCTGTCTCCAATGGTGCTGCCGGCGGTATAGTTTCCGACGGAACAATTTTCTCCGGCTTCGGTATCACAACCGGAAACATGGGCTTCGACATCGGAATATCCTGCTTTATCTCCGGCTTTGTTTCCAGCGGTGCCGGTGCCAGATTCGGTGCATCCGGTATTACCAGTTGCGGAATCGTAACGCCGGAATGGTTACCGCTCATTGTATCGTCTTCGTATATCATTCCGGTATCATCGTATGACACATCACAGCGTTCAGACGAAGTATTTTTGCCGCCTCTGAATGTATTCGCAATTCCGCTATAAAACCGCTGAAAACAATTCGGCTGACTGCTCTGTGAATAAATACCCGGTGAATAAACACCCGGCGGATAAAATCTCGGCTGATAAGTTCTCGGCGCATCATAACTCACCGGCACATAAACCGATTCCGATGCAAATCCGTTCAGCGTTTGTGAACCAAGCGTATCGCTGCCCAAACCGTCTCCCCAAGCCGGCAGCGGTTTTGTGCGCGGCGGCTTGTTGACCAAATTTCGGATAAAAACGGAAGGGTCGCGGGCAACCTTATCCGTTATGATTTTCACATTATTAGCAATCGGTTTAATATCCGTCCGCAACATCAAATCCAATTCGCCGGTTATTTTCTGGACATTGTCCAGCGTCTCCATCAGTTTTTCGTATGCTTCCGGGTCCCGCATCAGCCGTTTGACTGTTCCGTCCGCCTGATTCACTGCTTTAATAATCGAAGTTATTTCATCAAACATTTCTTCGAGTTTAACCGAACTGTTTTTCAACGTTTTCATTACTTCGGGAACATCACCGGAAATTGCATCCGTAATGGTCTGCACGCCTTCAAGTGCTTTATTTGCTTTATCGAGTCCGCCGTCAATTTTATCCAGCGAGCCGCTTCCTTTGTCAACCAGTTTTTTTGTTTCGCCGATAAGTTGCTGCGCCTGTTCCAAAACCTCCGGCAGTGCATCCAAGATTTTCTGTGTGTTCTCCTGAAACTTCGGATTACTAACGAACAAATTAACATTGTCCGACATAGTGCGCATTGAAGTCAGCGATGCCAGCATTTCACGGGAAATGGCATCTATCGTTTTCTTCCGCTGTTCCAATTCCTGCGGCGTTCCGATAAACTGATGCACCTTGCCGATAAGTTCAGAAACCTGAACCGCAGCGTTGGAAACATTTTCGATTGCCCTCGATAAGTCGCTTTCAATACTGCTTGAACCGTCTAACAAACCGCCGCCGCCGACACCGCCCGCAAGCGGAGGAGAATCGGGACCAACAAGTTCAACCTTGCCCTGAAAATTCGGCTTCTTAACGAAATCCAGCGAAGCGTCTCCCATTATCACAGTTTGCCGGACAAGACATTCCTCATCAGTGTAAATCTTCCGTCTTTTCGGCAGTGAAATCGAAACCTCGACTTCGCGGTCATCGTCAACTAACATAACGTTGGAAACCTTGCCGATCTCTACGCCGTTCTTAAAAACCGGCGACTTGACACTGATACCGGGTGTCCGCTGAAAACGTACTTTGATTGTGTACTCATTGCCGAAATGAAACGGTAAACCCTTGCCGAACATGATAATCAGTACTGCCAGCGCGGCAATAGCGGTAAATACGGTCAATCCGACTTTTAATTCCTGATGCTTGTTACTCATTATTCTTACTTCCCTAAAAACTTTTGTACTCTTTCATCGGGACTGTCAATAAATTCCTGCGGGGTTCCCTCGAAGATAATCTGCGCTTCGTCTTCCGAAATCTTTGCGAGCGGCGCAAGCATTATAATTCTGTCCGACAGTTGCAGTGCTGCTTTAATGTCATGCGTAACGATAATTCCCGTCACATCATGTTTTGCTCTCGTATCGGCAATTAGCCCGTTAATAACGCCGCTCATCACGGGGTCAAGACCGGTAGTTGGTTCATCATAGAGCATCAGCGCGGGTTCCATTGCCAGCGCACGGGCAAAGCCGACCCGTTTCCGCATACCGCCGGAAAGTTCCGCCGGCTTCTTGTGATATGTGTCGTCCGACAAACCGACTTCATGCAAAAGCCGCAGAACGGTTTCTTTGATTTCTTCTTTCGTCTTCTTGGTGTGCTGCACCAGCGGAAATGCAATGTTCTCGGCAATGGTTAAACTGTCGAACAATGCCGCCTGTTGAAACACATAGCCGAAATGAGTCCGTGCTTCAGTTAGTCCGAAGTATGACAATTCCGAAAGTATTTTGTCCTCAAACATCACGCTTCCGCTTTCCGGCTGGAACAGATGAATGAGGGTCTTGAGCAGCACGGTTTTACCGCAGCCGCTTTCGCCGATGATTGCCAGTGTTTCGCCTCTTTTTACTTCAAACGATATGTTCCGCAGTACTAGTTTGCCTTCAAAGGAGACGTAGATGTTTTGAATTCGCAAAATCGGCAGTTCATCTTCGTACATTTCCGGCGGCTGTTCGGACGAAGTTTCTTCGTGAGACACTTCAGTGATAATTTTTGAAGGACTCGGCAAATCCGAATAATGACTGAAATATGATTTATCTGCCGTCATTGTTTCAAACACGGAAAAATTGCGGAAGCGGACGTACAGACCGCTCTCTATCTGTTTATCGGTTTTTTTAGTGTTAAAATGTAATGATTTTTCCGATTTTGCGGTTTGTGCGGACTGCTGAATGATTTCTTGCGGGGGGGCTAAAGCCGCCCGCCTCTTTACTTCTTTTCAAAAGTGTGTTACCATGCATACGTAATGTTAGCAATTTGTTTAACCGCACTTCAATTTGGGAGAATCTGAAATGAAAAAAGTGAGTTTTAATCTAGGAAATTTGAGGGGGGAAACGAACTAATACGAGTGGCG
>WRCR01000079.1 GCA_009783865.1 Planctomycetaceae bacterium
GCCGCTCCTGATTGTTATCTATCGCTCAACAACGTTTCCAGCAATTCAAAGGTTCGCAAGGCGGCTCCTCTTTGCGATAGAACGAATTCCTTCGACCTGTTTCCCAATTCTTCGGCGTATCCGTTTTCTTCAAAACAGCGGCGGATAAACTTTTCTAAATCGATTTTATCGTGAACCACAACGGCGGCATCGTTCCGCAAAAGCAACTCGGTAATATCCGCAAAATGTTTCGTGTTCGGTCCGAAACAAACCGCTGCGCCGTATGCCGCGGGTTCCAGCATGTTTTGTCCGCCGCGGCTGCCCATACTTCCGCCGACAAAAGCAATCGCAGCCGTTCCCCACCATGCTCCAAGTTCACCGATGGTGTCAACGAGCAGTATCCGCGGCTGAACCTCTTTGCGTGAACTTCCGCCTTTAAGTTCTTCCGGTTCCTGTTCCGGCAAGGTTTCCGTTATTGTTGACCGCCGCTGCCAAAACACGCCTGACTTGTCCAGTATTTCGGCAACTTCATTAAAACGTTCCGGATGCCGCGGAACGATAACCAGCCGCAGTTGCGGAAAATCCGCTTTCAAATGCTCGTAACATTCAAGCGCGTATTGCTCTTCAGGGGCTTGAGTACTGCCAGCAAGAAAAACAATATCGTCATCGGCAATTCCCGCCAGTTTTTTCAACCGCTGCGTGTCGGGATTATCGCGGTCAGTTATCGCTCCGTCAAATTTCACGGAACCGGTTATGCGAATAACATCGGCGGATGCACCGAGTTTCCGAAACCAGCCGGCGTAGGTTTCGCTCTGCACAGCAATTAAATCAATCTGCCGCAGCATCGGGGCAACAAGACGGCGTATCCAAAGATAACGGCGATAGCCGCTTTCGCCGAAACGTCCATTGATTAGCGCAACTTTCGCTCCGCTGCGTTTTGCGGCATCAATGAGATTAAACCATAATTCCTGTTCCACAAGAACGAGCATGTCCGGTTTCAAACGCAGCATTGCTTTGTTGACCGCCCAACTGAAATCAAGCGGGCAATAAAAGACCGTCAATTCATTGCCGAACAATTTATTTGCAAGATTCATACCGGTGAGCGAAGTCGTTGAAATGACCGGCAGGTAATCCGGTCTCTTTTCCCGAATCAGTTTGATTAGCGGACGCAGCAGGTTGACTTCGCCGACACTAACGCCGTGAAACCAAACGATTTTAACGTTTTTTTTACTACCGTTATGCTTGGCAAGTACTTTTTCACGACGGGGAATTCTTCCGAGATATTTCTGTTTGAAGCCGCCGCGATACTTCCCGTATCTTATTGACCGGTACAAAAGAACCGGCAAAAAGATAAGGAGTATAACCGTATAAATTATGTTGAAAAAACAATGTTTCATTTACCGTATTTTAACGGTTGATATTTTTTTAACAAGAGCAAAGCGGAACCCGTTGCTTACGCACCGGGCTATCAAGGCAACGCCGCCGCACTGCCGTCGAGGAGTTGCTGTAATTTTTCCTGCTCTATCGTTTCGCCGACGAATCTGACGGCACCGCTGCGGAATCCGGCATTCATACCGCCGCGATGATAACTGCCGAGACCATCGAAACCTTCGTGACGAGGCACATTATTTTGTCCCCAGAATTTGGCTTTCTCAAACGGAAATCTTCCGTCGCCCTCGCCGAGTTTCTGCGGCTGGACCACTTCGACGAGCAGAATTTGATACGGCGACAGCGTTGAATTCGGTACACCGCCTATCATGGCGTAAGTTGTGTATCCTTCTTGCAAGCCGTGCGATGGACAGCGAAAAACATTATCGGGGACTGAAGTCCCCGCCTCTTTCAATGTTTGCCGCCAATCGTCGGCGGGGAGTTTGCCGTGCTTCTTTTCGTACAAAAGCAGGGCAAGCGTCAGACGCTGCATGTTTTCCGCACATTCCATGCGGTGCCACTCTTCTTGTCCCCCTTGAATCGCCGGTATTGCAAGCCAAAAAAGCACCTCGTAAATACTGTTCGTCCGGCTCCGAATGAAAAGAAGCGGCAACGGATTCCATGACGGTTTCCGCACGTTGAAATCGAAAGTTCCGTCGCGGACTTCGTCAAATTCTTTGTTCCACCTTGTCATGAAAAGGTTAATGTCGATAGTCCAACTCATGTACGGATACAGTTGCATTAAACCCTGTTCACCGGAAGACGAAGAATTATTACCCCAGTACATATCCTGAATGGCGGCGAGGTTGAAATAGCGTTCCGACTCAAGAACTTCGCCCATTGTCGGTCGCGGCGGCAGAGCGTTGAGTTCCGCAACAAGGCGTTCCAGTTGTTCTTTCGTCGGCGGAAAATTCGGATTGATTCCGATGCCGATGGCAGAGGCAACGCCTTCAATCGCAATGCCGACAAGTCCGGCAACCAGCGTTCCGTGCCGTCCGCCGTGCCGCGCAAGACGGTGAATGGTTACAATATCGTCAATCGCACCGTCAATGTCGCCGATTCCCAGACGATAGTAAGCACGGGCAGAGGCGGCACGCGCCCATTCCCGCAACATTTGGACTTCATTCAAGGGCATACACGCTTCAAAAATCGGTGTGTTTTCGTTCTCTCTGACGTAGGGAATCCGAAACGCCGGTTTCCGTACCGCTTCGGCAAGCAAATCAATTCCCGCCGTGTTCTCTTCGAGCCAAACCTTGAGCATCGGGAAGTCGTCGAAAGTCCAGAAGGTTTTCCACATCATGAATTTATCGCGTTGCTCGAGTTCCTCTTTGTTGTCGCGTTTTCCAAAATAATCGGCAGCGTAAGGCGACTGAATTTTCAGCGTCGGCTTCTCGTCTGGGTCGAGACCGAGTTTTTCGTACACTTGGAGTCGAAACGGTTCCGCGTCGATTTTTTCCGTAATCCGTTGTCGGGTTTTCGGGTCGAGCTGCGATTTATCTCGGTTGACCATATCTCCGCAGGCGCGGACGATGAGCCGATAGCCGTTGTCATCGGTTTTCATCTCCGGCGGATAGAACTGCTCTTCCATTGCCAGGAAGTAGTCGATGCGTTTGCCGTCGGAGGTCATCGGACCGAGAACGTAAGTTGTTTCCTTTGATACCCGCAGCGGCGTTGAAATGTTAAACCACACTAACGGAAATGCAAGAATGATGAAAACGACAAGACAGAGTTTGAGACAGCCGAAACGTTTCTTTCGAGATTCGGTTTTCTCCGTTGGGGTTTCAGGTTGTGGTTCGGTTGACATGGTTTGTTCCTCTTTGAAGTTATATTTGCCCGATAAGCCCTCTCATTTCGGTTTTTATTTTGCCGAATACGGTGCCGAATACGGTTATCTTTCCCTTATTATAACCATTTTTTGTAACGGAGTCAAGGAAAAAATCATGGAAGCCGGACGCAAAGATTTTCAACAAAAGGGCATTGGCGCAGCATCTTATGATAGTGTTGATTAAACATTCGGCGTAATTTTTAATTATCGAAAATGTAAATTAAATCCTTTACATTATGAAAGTGTGATTTATAATACACGGTATGAACGGACTAACTGACAAACAACTTGACGATATCCTGAAGTATCAACCGCTGGGCGGGAAGACCATCAACGATTGGTTCGCTAACATTGCGTCGCAGGATATAACCCGCATCAATGCGGCGATAACAGCGGGTATGAATGAAGAGTCGCTGTCGATACCGCAGATATTAAAAAACGTCTTTGGAGAGCAGGGTGCTGTTTCGGCAAGCAGGAAGCAAATGAAGATGGCGGCACGGACGCTGACGATTGCAACGGCTAATCACAGTAAGATGGAGTCCTACAAAGCGGTAATGGCGGACGGCAGCGGCGATATAACCGGCGTGGAATGGTCAGCGTTCTTTGACGGACGTGAATGTATCGTATGCGCAACGAAAAACGGAAAACGCTGGACAGCCGACGAGATAAATGATGTTCCGATACCGCCCTTGCATCCGAATTGCCGTTGCAGTTTGATACCGTTCAACGATGAGTCAGACGAAGGGGAACTTGACGAAGGTATATTGTTGCAGGATGCGACGTTTGACGATTGGCTGAAGGAGCAGACGGAAGAGTTTCAAAAGGATAGATTGGGGACGAGACCGATACCGACGCTGGACGGCAAGAGCCGATATGAGTTATGGAAAGAGGGTAAGATTAAAGCGGACGACTTGGTGCATCCTGACAGCGGATTTCGGCGGACGACTCAAGATTTAATCGATTTCGTGAACGGAAAACCGTTTGAAGAAATCAAGAGCGAAAGCGAAACGAAGATAGAACGGCAGCAGAAAAAGATTGAAAGGTTGGAAAAGGAGTTGGAGGAGGCACAGAAAAAATTGGCGGCGGCAGAGCAGTCGGCACCGATTAGTCAATCACCGAGTCAACAGCAAAAAGCGGAGTTTGATTTTTCGGTCACGGAGGCGGATACATTGCGTGTTAATCCGAATGTAAAACGGACTTATGATATTGAATCGGCGGCGGACGTTGAGGGTTTTTTGAGAACAAAAAAACAACAGGAATTAGCGAGAGAATTGATTGATTTGAAACTCAATCACCCCGAACAGGCTAATAAGATTTTTGATACTGACCGCAGGTTGCGGGAAGAGGAAACAAGAATACTGCATGATTTTTTACTTGGAGATACGCAGGATACCCGGAATGTTAAAACATACTTGGAAGCGTTTGAACGCAGAATAACAAAACTGAATTTCGGTAACGAAGATGGCGGGAAGATTGCCGAAAAGGAATTGAAAAAGGACGGCAAAAAGGGAATTGAATTTGTTTCCCGTTTGATGGAGCGGTTCGGTATTGACGTGCAAAAGCCGCCGCCGAAACTTGTCAGGAAAGGAGATAGACCGTCTTACGACCCGGTGACAAATGAGTTGGATTTAGATAAACTTACTGAAGATTTTGGACAGCATGTTGTCCACGAGTATGGGCATTATATTGAAGACAATTTGCCGAACATTAAACGCAAGTGTCAGGAGTTTTTATCCGAAATAACAAAAGGGCAAATGGAACGTCTCTTGAAGGATGATATGCCGGGGTTTGATTTACGACCGGACGAAAAATATAAACTTGCAAATATAGATGTTCCCAGTTTGTATTCTACAAAAATTATGGATGACGGAACGGAGATACTTACCGAAGGATTGAAAGCGTTGTATAATAACCCTGCAAAGTTTGCTCGTGAATGTCCTGATTATTTCAATTTTACCCTTAGTTTATTGAATGAAAAATGAGTATTGTTCCATTAAAAATTGCAACTATACGAAATAATGATGCTGGTATTGTTATTTACTACAATCAATATAGCGGAGGTGCAGAATATTGGGAACGTATCATTGTTAAAGGTGACGAAATAATGAAAGAGAAGTTTGACTTATTTGTTAAGGTAAATATCTTCAGCGTGACAGAGTATTTCCCCCATACTTGGGGCAAGTCATTGTATTTAGCCAGAATGTACGCTAACGCCGCCGGTTATGAACTCGAAGTACATACGGGAGAAAAGGGAGGAAAGTGATGTTTGATTTTTTGAAGGGATTATTTCGCAGCCGGATACCGATAATAGAAATCTATCAAGAGAACGGAGCGAAGATATTGATACCTTGCTATGCGATACAATCGCTGCAACAAGAAAACGGTAAAACGAAAGTGACTACAAGTGCCGGCGAATTTTACGTTACCGAGCCGCTGGAAGTGTTTTACAAAAGAATAGGAAAAAGCGTTGGACGATTAAGTTATGCCGGAATGGAGGTTCAGAAAATTCTGTAATTACGGACATGCAATGTGTTGCCTTTTGTTTGTTCTTTATCTTCTTGTTTGATTTCTTCTAGCAAAGAAAGGATATTTTCATGTCGTTGTAGGAATTGACAAATTTCGTCTTTGGTCGGTTCTTTGTCAGACTGGCTTGTTAGAAACAAGGCAACGATTTGTAAAATGTCAGATTTTTCCATGTTCCTCTTATCGGAACATGAACGGAATAACTTTAGAAAAATTAACTCCGCCGGTTACGCAATTACGAAAGACATTTTGATAGAATTGGAAAAGGAAGTGAAGTGATGAATGAGAACGTGAGAAGTTTTCTGGTGATTGCCGTGTCCGGCGTGTCCGATTTTAGGGTTTTCGGCAAACAAAAAAGGAAATTAAACCTTTTTGTAAGTGTTTAATTTCCTTGACTTTACGTCAATGGGCGCACTTGGAGTTGAACCAAGGACCTCAGCATTATCAGTGCTGCGCTCTAACCAAACTGAGCTATGCGCCCAAAAAGACCATACAGAACTAATTATTGTCAGTTAATAACGCCCTGCCTTCATTTAATTCTATAGGAAAAATTCTTTCTGACAAGAGGGGCAATCAGTCCAAATAAAATTTGACAAAGGAGGAAAATAATTTCCCGTCATGGTTTCCACCACTGGTCAGTATAAAGCACAGCGTAGACCGTCGACATACAATTAGCGCGTATCCAAGATTGCTCCGGGCATAAATTGTCTGATTTGGTATACTATTGCTATGTTCATTTTCCGGTTATGATTCAAAGAAGATTTTTGTCGCATAAATTTGCTGGAGTGAAGACGGCGATAGAGTCGGTCAAAGCGAAGGTGATTTTTCTTCCGCCTTATAGTCCCGATTTCAATCCGATAGAGAACGTGTTTTCGAAGTTGAAGACATTGCTGCGTAAGGCAAAGGTAAGAAAAGCAGATGAACTTTGAAACAAACTCGGCGAATTATGTGACAGATTTTCACCACAAGAATGTCTGAATTACTTCAGACACGCAGGATACTCTAAAAATAAAAACTCCAGAGCAAATTTTGATGCGCTCTAAACGAGTTATTCCTTCACCCCGTTTTCGTCCTTCGGTATCTTTTTCAACGCAGCAAGTTTATCGCCTTCTTTGAGTTTCATCAAACGGTTGCCCTGTGTATTGCGTCCAATAACGGAAACATCCGACATTCTAATCCGCTGAATCATTCCCTGCTCGGTTATCATCAGCACTTCATCATCATTATCCACCATCGCAACTGCTATAACCTTTCCATTGCGGGGTGTCGTCTTGATGTCCTTAACGCCCATTCCGCCGCGCCGCTTTGTCGGATATGTTGCCGCACTCTTCTCGTCTTCTTCCGGGGCATCGGGTTCAGGAACATCAACTTCAGGAGTATCAGCGGCGTTATCGCTGTCCTCGTCTTCAATCCGATTAGCATCGCCTGCTATAACGGGAGCATTTGCGCCGATTAGCGTTCTCTTGCCGAAACCGTTTTCCGTTGCGGTTAGCAGTGTCATTTCCGGCTTGGCAACAACAATACCCGCTACGCAATCTCCGGTTTTCAACTTGACTCCCTTCACACCCGTCGCGCCGCGTCCCATTGAACGGACATCAGTGTGCCGGAACCGGATTGCCTGTCCGTTTGCCGTTGAAATGATAATTTCATCGCCGGGTCCGACAATAAGTGTATCAACCAGTTCGTCATCTTCCCGCAGATTGACAGCGATAAGTCCGCCTTTTTTCGGTCGGCTGTAAGCGGATAATTCCGTCTTCTTAATGAGTCCCTTCTTCGTTGCGAAAACGAGATAATGTTCGTCCTGTAAAAAGTCCTTGACGGCAAGACATTCGCTCACCTTTTCGCCTTCCGCAAGATGTAAAACATTGGCGATAGAGCGTCCCTTTGATGCTGCTCCCGCCTCCGGCAGTTCATAAACCTTTTGCCAGTAGCACTTTCCTTTGTTCGTAAAGAACATCAGATAGTTATGCGTTGTCGTGACAAAAAGATGCTGTATTTCGTCTTCCTCGTCGGTTGTTCTTGCACCGATGCGTCCCTTGCCGCCGCGTTTCTGTGATTGATAAACAGCGGCAGGTGTGCGTTTGATATAACCCGACTGCGTTATTGAAACGACCATCGTTTCTTCTTCCATCAGGTTTTCGTAATCAACTGCTTCGAATTCTACACCGGAAATTTCGGTGCGGCGTTTGTCTCCGTGTTTCGCTTTGACTTGCCGCAAGTCATCACGAATCATATCGCGAATGATGTTCTCGTCCGACAATATCCGGTTATATTCCTTGATTTCTTCCAGCAAATTGCGGTACTCTGCACCGAGTTTATCCTGTTCAAGATTGACCAAATGACCGAGTGTCATACGGAGTATCGCATCGGCTTGAATCGGTGTCAGTGTATAGTTTTCCTGCTGTCCGCGTTCTGATTGAAAAACGCCGAAACCTTCGTCTCCCAAAGCCCGATGCAGCATTGAGGAAGGACATTGAATCTGCATTAACCGCTGTTTCGCTTCCGGCTGTGTTTTTGAAGTACGGATTGTTCTTATCACTTCGTCAATATCAGCGTGAGCAATTATCAATCCTTCTACGGTATGTTTCCGTTTGCGCGCCTTTGCCAGCAGGAATTGTGTGCGGCGGCGGATGACCGTTTGACGATGCCCGATAAATTTTTCGAGCAGTTCTTTGAAAGTTAATATCCGCGGCTTGCCGTCAACAAGAGCAAGAAGAATGATAGAAAACGTGTCTTGCAGCGGCGTGAATTCGTAAAGTTGATTCAGAACGACATGCGGGTCGGCATCTTTTTTCAATTCGAGAATGAGACGTACCGGTTCTTTCAAGTCGGACTCATTGCGGATTGCGGATATTCCGGTAATTTTTCCTTCTTCGGCAACTTCGTTGATTTTGATTTCGATTTCGTCACGGGTTTTCTGATACGGGATTTCCGAAATCACAATCCGGCTGCGTTTTCCGGTTTCTTCGATTCTTGCTCTTGCCCGTAAAATGATTTTACCGCGTCCTTGCAGATAAGCACGGCGGATACCGCTGCTGCCGCAGATGACACCGCCGGTCGGGAAGTCGGGACCCGGACAAATGTTGAGCAACTCAAACGGCGAAATGCCCGGATTATCCAGAACGGCTATGGCGGCATCGCAAACTTCAGCAACATTGTGCGGCGGGATACTCGTTGCCATGCCGACCGCAATACCCTGTGAACCGTTTGCAAGAAGATTCGGAAATTTTGACGGCAGCACCGTCGGTTCAGTACGGGCATCATCGTAAGTTGGAATGAAGTCAACCGTATCGAGATTCAAATCGTCCAGCATCATTGCTGCAACGGTGGACATTCTCGCTTCGGTATAACGATGTGCAGCAGCCGGAAGCCCAGCGATAGAGCCGAAATTTCCCTGTTTATCGACCAGCAGATAGCGTGTATTCCATTCCTGCGCCATTCTGACGAGAGTCGCATAAACCGCTTGGTCGCCGTGCGGGTGATAATTACCGATGGTATCACCGGAAATTTTAGAACATTTCGCGCGTTTCGCTCCCGGCGTGAGAGGAATGTCGTTCATTGCAACGAGAATACGCCGCTGCGAAGGTTTCAGCCCGTCACGCACATCGGGAATTGCCCGGCTGACAATGACGCTCATTGCGTAAGTGAGGTAACTGTTCCGCATTTCATCGGAAACAGAAAGGCGGATTAATTTCGTGCCGATGTCGTTTTCGGGGGAAGAACCGCCGGCTTCAGGAGCAGAATCGTCAATAGGTAAATCAGAGGGAAAATCTGTATCGGACATTAAAATGTCTTCCGGTTATAAGTTATTGCAAAATAAAGAGTTAGGTAATTACATAAATACGCTGCATTTACCTGTTTATTATACCATAAATTGAAAAATCGGCAATAGGACAAAGGCGTAGGATTAGAAATCCTTGCTAATTTTTTTACCATCGAAAGAACCTATACGGGTCGTCCCATTCTTCCGGCGTATCGAGATACAGTCCATCTAGCCAGCGTTTTTCGTCGGCAACGACGGGTCCATGAAACCGTTCCACCAGCGGAGTACGTAAATCGACATTCATGTTGCCTAAAATCCGTGACAGCACAAAAGCACTGCGGCGGAACGTTCGCTTTTCGCCTTGTTTGTCCGCCGCAAACTGCCACGGTGCCATCCCAAAAATGACGGTGCGACCCTCGTCCGCAACGCCGAGAATTCCGTTACCGATAGCGATTTTTTCGTCCGCAATCAGGGAGTAACTCTTTGGCACACGATTGTGAACGTCCGCCGGACCAATCCCCCGTAACGGTGAATCCACGCCGAACGGCTCGAAATACGTCGATATGTGTTCGTCGGTTTTGACAGCGATGTCGGGAAAGACTTTTTTCAATTCATCCTGATTCAAACCGAGGGCAAGTCGCGGTACGCTCGTAAGAGGTGTCTCATAACGATCCTGAAAATTAGGACCCTGTCCGAGAACAACAATGGCGTTTTCCGATATGCGTTCAATACCGGCAAATAATCTCTCGAAGGGGCTAATGCCGATTTTCTCAAGATATTTTTTTCCTTCCTCACTACCTCCATACACAACTGTCCGTTTGGGCAACGTTGCCTTCCACTCATTGACATAGTGCAAAATATTTCCGACGAGATGCGTTGCCGCCGGGTCATTCTCGGTGCGGTTGGTGACGTCCATTTGGCAGAAGAGTATCATTCCGTTGCCGTGGCGGTATTCCATGAGCGGCGAGTATTGCAGCGAAAACCCGCCGTCGAGAATCGGCAGGAAATCGCCGCAGGTCGGCTTTTCGATAAGCACACTGGCAACGGTTCCCCGCTGTCCGCACCGCCATACTCTCGGCACCGTAATGCCGCACCACTGCACGGTCGGTGCGCCGTTAAACACATTGTCGTCTATCTTGTATTCCAACTGCTCCGGCAGGAGCGTTGCCGCTCCGCGCCAGTCCCGCAGATTGTCGTCCGAGATATTTTCAAGCAGCGGATGCCCGGCAACACGTTTGAATACCTTGCGCAGTCCATATTGTGCTGTGCGGAAGCCGAGCCGTTTTTCGAGTACTTCGGCGGATTGTTCGAAGACGATGACTTTCATGCCGTCGGGAACCTTTGATAAGTCGAAGCCCTCATCGCTTAGCGCAAGCGCGTTCTTGCCGATTATTAAAATTTCACACAGAGGAGTATCAGCGTGGAGGGCGGTGGTTAGGAAAGTAAGTGTCGCGTGAAGGCATCCGGTTGGCAACCAGATTTTGCCATGAGATAACCTCATTTCCACCTCATTTTTTTTACTAAACAGCCTCAGTAGCAAAGGTGCCTCAAAAAAACCTAACCTCATTACCTCATTACCAGTCCGACTTAATGAGGTAATGAGGTTGTTATGATAAAACGCCTCGCTGCTACTGAGGTTGTTTTGTTTAGAAAAATGAGGTGAAAATGAGGTTGATTCTTTCAATTCGCCAACATTTTGGACCAACCGATACTTCACCCCCATCTCATCCAACATCTTCGCCGTTTCGCCTTTCGGATCGAACAGGGCGATATTCATCGCGGGAATCGGCGACGGTTTCGGCATCACGTTGATCGTGAATTCGTCTTTCTGAATCTCATCGTCGATCTTAAACTCGGCGGTGATGACAACTGGTCCCGGTTCCCACTTTTCGGGAATTTTGACTCGAAACTCACTCTGCTTAATAGCACCGGGATCAATAAGACCGCCGTATTGACCAGTTCCTGCATTGACCCATGTTTTAGGAGCGCGATAAGTACATTGAAAACTATCGACGGTGCTTCTGGAATTATTGACAACAACCCATTGTTTCTCCACGACTTCACCGGCTAAAAAGTTGTGGTCCTTGCTCGTGAACGCTCCTTCTTTCCCTGCAATGTAACCCAGTAGCGGCATATTGTTGCGCAA
>WRCR01000080.1 GCA_009783865.1 Planctomycetaceae bacterium
GAGAATTGCGGTGTTTGTTACTCATCGGGAACTAATGGGGAAAAGTAAAGTGAGCGGAATAACTATGATTCGTAATTATACCGCCTTTTCGGAAATTAAATGGTTTTTAGAGGTCGCCTTATAGTCCAGAGGTGATCCGCTAGCCCTGCAGCCATTGCGGGACTGCACGCTCCCTTCTACCATCCGGTCGCCGCAATGTCCGTACCGCCCAACAAAAATTATAACTGTACAAACTAAACTGCGTCGCCGCTCCATGCACATCCCAATCCTTTGAAAAACAATAACTCTTACGCACCTTTCGGCTACAGCGATTCCTGTCCGTTCCATTTTGCCGCTCAATAAACGCAGTGTTAATCTTCCGGCTACACTTCGATAATTTCAATGCCGCCGCTACTTGCTCCTCAGTTCCAAACACTGTCCGATAGTTAATCCTCTTCACTCGACCATTCACCCGTGTTTTATGCACCGTTGCATACACCAAGTTCTTCGATGGACGGTAACGCGGCTTCCTCGGTCGTCCGCGAGCAAACGTCCGTCTTGCCCTGTGCTTGACTCCAAATCACTGTTTGGCGATGAACTTTTATCAAGCGGCTGCCCCTTATCCTTAACAACACTGCCGCATGCCATTGCCTTCGGCGACGTGTTCGTGAATGGAGACGATGGTGTCGTCGGGAAGGCTGGAGTTAAAAAAGACCGTTCCTCGGCGTTCGGAGAAGGTCTCTTTACAATAGGTGCAATACAGAAGGCGGGTGTTTTTCGTGCCGTATCTGGCACGAACGCGGATATTTTCTTCGCCGCGAACACCGTGTTTGGGGCAGTTTTTATTCTGACAGCAAAAGTTTTTCAAATCGTCCATGACTACCTCTATAAAAAAATAACGACTAAAATGAAGGAAGGAAAAAGTTGATAAAGAATAACAACGTAAATGAAAACTGTCAAGACCGATAGACCACAAGGCAAGAAACAAATTTTTCGTTTTTTCACTTGAAAAAATTTTGATTTATGGTAAAATTATACGAGGAGAAAAGCGTATGAACAGCGGCAATGAGAAGGGGAAAAACAATATGTCACACAGCATTAGAAACGGCAAGTCGGATATAATACAATCCGAACCGTCGAAAAAAATCCTCGTTGTCGGCGATTCTTGGGGAACTTCAGGGGACGGAATCCTCACCGGCTGCGAAAAAAACTGGGAATACGAAATATGTCCTAACATCAGCGAATCACTAAGCAAACTGCGGCAAAACAATTACGAATGCCTGCTCATTGACAGAAATTACTTCGATTTTTTGCAAGTCAACACCGATGTTTCGCAAGAAAAAAGCGTTCTTGAAAATCTTCCGGTCGGTCTGGCGCGGGTCGATACCGACTTCACTATCTTCTGGCACAATCGGCAGTTCGGCGATTGGTGCAGCAGCAAATCCGGCAAAAAATACAGCAGTTTAATCGGATTAAAATTCTATGAACCGCTCGGACATCCTGAATTGCAAGGTCCCGACTATTGCCCGTTCAAAACCGTCGGTGAAACCAAGAGAGCGTCTAACACATCTTTTCTGCTAGGCAAGAATCGGTATATGACCATGAACGTCATTCCGATTTTCGGCAAAGACGGCGAAATCACAAGTTTCCTCGTTGAAATCCGAGACGCAACGGAACAGAGAACAGCACAGCAGCCCCTCTTCCAAATCAAACAGGCAGGACATGAACTCACGAATCTCTCAAAAGACGATGTCCTCAAGTTAAAACCGGAAGAACTCAGAGCAGTTATCAAAGCGAAAATTCGTAAAAGTGTAACATCAATTCTTCATTACAATTCATTTGAAATTCGGGTTCTGTCGCACCAAACTCAACTTCTTCTTGACCCCTTTCTTTCGGTAGGAATGTCCGAAGAAGCGAGTAAACGTGTTCTTTACGCCCGGCAAGACAACAATAACGGTATTACCGGCTGGGTTGCGTTTCACGGCAGTAGTTATCGAATGGATGACCGCTCCGAAAACATTTTTTATCTCGAAGGTATTCCGGGGGCAAGAAGTTCTATAACCGTACCGCTGAAACATTTCGGGAAAATTGTCGGGACTTTCAACGTGGAAAGTCAAGAACCGAATGCTTTCAGCGAAGACGATGTGCGGCTTTTGGAATCTTATGCCGAAGATGTCGCCATTGCCATAGCAACGCTTGACTTGTTGAATTTCGAGCAAAAGGACTCCGCTTTCAAAAGCATTGAAAACGTGTACAGCAAGGCAGTTAGTCCGCTCAATCATATCTTGAACGAGTGCGGACGACTGCTGCAAGGTGAATTATCGGATGTTGTCCGCGAAGGACTAATCGGTATTCAAAACGATGTCCGAACTATTCAACACGCTTTTCTCGCTCACGTTGAAGAAATCCGGCCGGATTGGACCGCCGATACCTTGTCCGAAGTTGATTGCCGAAATTACGAAGTATTAAGCGGAAAACGGATTCTGCTTATCGACGGCGACGAACAAGCCGGTCAGCAGTTAAGTAAGACGCTTTATTTTTACGGCAATACCGTAGAAACCGCCTTGAGCGGAGAAGATGCCATAAATATGGTCAACACAACAACTTATGACGCTTTCATCTGTAATGTCAAGTTGGGAGATATGTCTTCTTTTACACTGTTTGAGCAGATTCGTGATATTATCAAAGTTCCGTTTGTTCCATATATCTTTATGGCAAGTTTCGGTTATGATGGAGGTCACGTTATGGTTCGGGCGAGACAGGAAGGCATAACCGCTTTTATTTATAAACCGTTCAAGTTGCCGCAGTTGTTGAAAAATCTCAAAACAGTTTTAACCGAAGCACAGCGGCAAAATCCCCATTAGATTGTAATACTGTCATGAATTTTTTCGAGCAGCAGCAAAAGGCGCGTTCCAGAACGACCTTACTTGTATTCCTTTACACAGCGGCGGTTATCGTTCTTGCCGCCGTTATCTTTACCGCCATTATCGCATTCACGCAAAGCGTTGAATTAGCGGCAGTCGGCACAGGAATCTTGGTACTTATTGTTTTCTTTGCATCGCTTTTCAAGACATCACAACTTTCGGCAGGCGGCGGTCGACTTGTTGCGGAATCGCTGGGAGGACGTTTGATTGCGCCGTCTTCATCGAATCCGATTGAACGCCGTTTGTATAACATTGTCGAAGAGGTTGCCCTTGCCGCCGGTGTACCGGTTCCTGCCGTCTATCTCATGGACAGCGAACATTCAATCAACGCTTTTGCCGCCGGCTTTTCACCAAATGAAGCGGTTATCGGCGTGAACCGCGGCACGGTAGAACTTTTAACCCGTGATGAATTGCAGGGGGTCATCGCCCATGAATTTTCGCACATCATCAACGGCGATATGCGTATGAATCTTCGCCTCATCGGAATTCTTTTCGGAATCCAGATTCTCGCACTTATCGGATACTGGGCAATGCGCCTCGCTTGGTATATGCCGCGTTCAAGCAGCCGGAGCGGTAAAAATTCGGGAGCGGGTATCGCTCTCATGTTTTTGCTGGGCGGTCTCGCATTGATGATACTCGGCTATGTCGGTATATTCTTCAGCGCAATTATCAAAGCGACGATTTCACGGCAGCGGGAATTTCTCGCTGATGCCTCGGCGGTGCAGTTCACGAGAAATCCAAACGGAATTGCCGGTGCTTTGAAAAAAATCGGATGTCCCAAAATCGGAAGCGGCATATCAAGCCCAGGTGCAGCAGAAGCAAGTCATATGTTCTTCGGCGATGTTTACCAAATGTTTTCACTGGGCGGACTACTCGCAACGCATCCTCCGTTGACCAAACGAATCAAAACGATTGACCCAACGTTTGACGGAAAGTTTCCGCAGGTGATATATCCTGTCAATACTGTTGAAGAACCTCGCCGGTCAACGAAACCGGCAATTCCCATTCCGCCGATTGCCGGTACGATTTTAACTCCCGCAATGCTTTCCGCAGCGGAAGATACGCTCAAACAAGTGCCGCAGAAAATCAGTGAAGATGCCGGTAATCCGCTGACAGCGCAAGCGGTATTCTTTGCCGTTCTGCTCGACGGAGACGATGCAACTCGGCAAAAACAGTTAGATGCAATTCCAACGGATTTTGTTAGACAGGAAACGCAGCGGCACTTTGAAAACGTTCAGACCCTGCCGCCGGAATTGAAAATCCCGCTGGTGCAGCGGGTTATGTCTGCACTGCGGCATTTATCGCAGCAGCAATACAGACAATTCACCGCCGTTGTCGATACGCTGATAGCAGCCGACAACAAAATGGACTTGTTTGAATATACGATTAAAGCAATGCTCTTACGGGACTTGGATATTTACTTCGGAATGGCGAAACATCTAGCGGTGCGTTATTCCCGCTTGTCCGCAGTTCAGGAACAAGCCGCGCAGGTACTGTCGTATCTTGCTTATTCCGGTCATGAAAATATGCCGGAAGTGCAAAGCGCATATAACACCGCTGCTCGTCAACTCGGTCTGACAACTCCGCTCTTGCCGGCGGATGGAATCTCGCCGATTCAATTTGACAGAGCATTGCGAATATTAGCGGAGACCTCACCGGAATTGAAACATGTGATTTTCGATTCATTTATATGCTGCGTCAAAGCGGACGGAAAAATCGTACCGAAAGAGGCAGAGTTAATGCGCGCCATCGCCGCTATGCTGGCAATACCGATGCCGCAGCAGTTTTAGAGCATATCAAGAATTGGTGTGGACCGCTGGAATTCGCTTTCGTCATTCCCGCGAAAGCGGGACCCTAGACGTAAAAGGTTCACGTCCGTTCTCTAGACCCCCGCCTTCGCGGGGGTTACGGGAATTCATCCGCGACAAATCTAAAAACGCTCTAGCCGCTCAACCGGTTGCGTGACCTCAAATTATCACCGCTCCTTTATCTTTCAGAACTTTCCGAACTTCCGCTGCGTCAATTTTTTGAACGGGCTTATTTTGATGCAGTGCCAGATACGACGCAACCCCTGCGGCTTCTCCGAGTTGATTCATATTTACCATTACCCGCATACCGGAAAAGGCAACGATTCCGGCATCGAACATTCTGCCCGCCATCATTAGGTTATTAAATTTCAGCGGCACAATGCTCCGCAGCGGTATTTGGTAAAACGTTGGATTAGTTTCGGTCTCTTCACGCCAGCGTCCCCGTGTTGCCGGATATTCTTCGTCACCGATAGTTCCGCCGGTATAGCGGTAAGTTCCGTCCAATTCTTTGAACGTGATGCCGGGCTTATCCTGATGATGCTGGTCAAAAACGTAACTGCCGTTCGCAATCGCGTCGTCAAACCGTTTGCCGTAGAGACCATCGTCATCGCTGACCTGATATAAGGATTTGATATGTCTCGTTTCCCGAACTCCTGTATAAGACGGTAAAGCGGTCAGCACAAAGTTTTTATCAGGGTGATATTTCCGCAGCATATCCTGCATTGCCCGAATTTGCCGCCGCCCTTCAATTTCCGCTTTCGTCAATTCGTCTGCAACGCTGCAATCGACTCCGTAAATTCGCGTTCCGGAAATCATCACCGTTTGGCTGCCCGGCACCGTTGCCCCCCAAACGAAACCGGATGGGATACCGAATTCTTTGCCGTGTTCTTTCAACGTTTTATTGAACAACCCGAAATCGAAATGATTAAAATGAGCGGCAGTTGTCGGCGGCTGCAGCATTGGGAACGTATAATGGTCAATACCAAGCCGGAAACATAAATCAGCATCGCCGGTGCAGTCAATAAACTGTTTTGCTTTTATAATGCTTCGTCCGCTCTTATTGTCGACAATCACGCCGAGCAGTTTTTCGTCTTCAGTAACCGGTTCGGAAAAAAGGGTGTGGAGCAGCGGAGTAATTTTATTTTCCAGAACGAGTTCGTCCAGTTCAATTTTCAATTCCTGTGAATTGAGAGCCCAAGGTCCCTTTAGGTCGTTCTCATAATTTTTGACGGCATTGCGTTTTTTCAGGCGGTTAATAACTTCTTCGGTCAAGCCGCCGATAATTTGCGTTTGATGAATAGTATCGTATAATGTGTGCCAAACATTGATGAGTGAAGAAGTTGCAACGCCTCCAAAGCAGTTTTGTTTTTCAACGAGAACAACTTTTGCGCCGAGTTGTGCCGCACGGACGGCGGCAAACGTACCGGTACAACTTCCGCCGAGTACACAAATGTCGGTCTCTATGGACTTGAGAGCAGATGTTTCAGATTTCTGCGCCGAACAAATTGTACCGGCTGCGGCTGCGGCTACTGCTGTTGAAAAAATAAAATTACGGCGGTTCATAAATCAATCTCCAAAAATCGGTGCCTCGGATGAAACATAAAAAACAGCCGGATTATATTTTTAATTTCTACGAAAATCAAGTTATTGATACAAAAAAGGCACGTCACATTCAAAGTCGTTTGAAAACGAGTTTTTTTATCCGCGTTCTTGGCATGCAGCGGACGGTCTGCGTAAAAATTTCACAATCTTTAACACCGCTTGTCCAAATACAGGAGCGGCTATTCAGATAAAATTCAGCAGCGACATCTGGAACATCATCGCTGCGGTCTGCATCGCCGCCTGATACGCAAGTTGCTGCGCCATATAGTTGAGAGACGCATCGGCAAAATCAATCCGCAGGGTTTGATTCAAAGTCGTTTCATGCAAAATGTTTTCCTCCGCCAGCCGGTCTGTAACCGTATCCAGTGTGTTCTGCATTATACCGACTGTTGCCCGCGCATTTTTCATGCGCTCCGATGCATTATCGAGAAGTTGAGTCGCCCGCTCAATTTCCCGAATATCATTTTTCTCCATAGCGGCTTGCATCCGAATTAATGCCGTATAAAGCGAGTCCGCCTCTTTCGGATTTGCGTCAAATCCCGTCAACACATTGTTTGTGCCGCCGGATAACTGACCGCTGATAAGGTTCACTGCTCCGCTGCCGCTGCTTGTACTGCCGTCATTATTTATGCCGTTTTGTATGTCGAACATTGACAGTACTTGGTCGGAAGCACTGCTGCGGAAGGTTTCAATAATATCGTTTGCCGTCGTAACACCGGAATCGATTGCGAAAGTCAGCGTTCTTGCAGCAGCGTTGAATTCAAACGGCGGAACACCAGTCCCTTGCGGAACAAACTGTATTGTGTATCCGTTGGCATAAATCCCGCTGTTCTTTGAACGGACAAGCAGCGAACTGTTATCGGTATTAAAGTTCACAACCGCTGAAGCATTTTGTCCCGCAGAAACCTTGTCCCAACTTCCGTCCAGCGCAGCGTCGGCAAGTGCGGACTCGATGCTCCGATATTCTTCGCCTTGCTTGACCAATCCGAGTTCTATCGCAGCCGTTGAAAGCAGCGTTCTATCAACGCGTGTTGACGAACTGCCGAAAGTATTATCGATAAGTTGAATCCCGTTTCCGAATTCCGCAAGCATCGCAATAATGCCGTTTCCCTGATTATCGGGATGCTCATTGATGATTCGCAAAACATCGCCGATGGTGCGTGCATCGTGTATATCAATTTCCAAAACAACGCCGTCATTTCTCGTGATGGTAAAATCGATACCGCCGTCAGTTCCGCCGCTTGTTATTGCTTTGCCGACATAAACAACGCCTGCGCCGGTATTTGCGCCGTTTGTTGTATCCAATGCGAGGTCAAACAATTCCTGCGGACCCGGCTGCGCATAAAATGCACTGACGATTTCACACGCCGTTGTTGCCCCCGGTACAATTCCGATGCAGATGATTTTATTCGTCTCGTCAATCGAAAATGAAATTGCTCCGTTTGGGTCGGAAGTCGAAACGAAGTTTAGCGTCCAATCATTCCATACTTTGCCTTCCTGCTTCGAGGTCAACAGCAAAGCACTGTTCGGCTGAATTCCGTTGTAAAGAGCCGATGCCGGTGTGCCGGGACCAGTGTAATCATTAACGCCGCGATTGAAATCAAGGTCAGCAAGTTGCGTCTCCAAGTCCAGCGTTCTCAAACCGAGTTGATGAGCGGTTTGCCCGCCGTTTTCGCCGATGCAAAAATCCGCTCCGCTGATTCGTGTCCTAATATCAAAACCGCTCTTTGACGCATTTATCGAAGCGGACAATCCGTATTGCGGGTCGTTCAGTTCGGCAAGCATATCGTCAACCGTCTTGCAATCGGCAAACGATATGTTAAACGTTTTGCTGCCGTTGACTATCTGCAAGCCGGCTTTATCAAGTGCTTGTCCGTTTCCGTATTGAGTTGTGCCTTCAAGTACAACGAGTCCCGGCAAAAACGAAACATTCCCTGTTCCCGCTGAACCGCTTTTGGTTTGGTCGGAACCCGTCAACTCCGCATCAAAAGGCGGAATGCTTCCCGCTGCTGAAGCCGCATTAACCGCCTTAATAATATCGTTTGCAGAAGTGTGGTCGGGATGTATCCGCAACACGATTTGATTCTTTTCTTCGTCATACTCGGCGGACTCGCTTCCCGGTACAACATCTGGGTCGGCAATCACGGCAACCGATACGCCGTTCATGTTCCACGTTCTGCCGTTTGCATCCGTAATAGTTTCGCCGTTCTGTTTTGCCAACAGCGTTATGTCGTTATTGTTTCCTGCGAACCGCAACTCTAGCCGCGCTTTGGAACCCAGTAGAGCATCAAGCGGCGTTGTTGCGGAGACAGCAGGATTGACATCTGTTCCAAACAGCGGACTGTTAGCGGAAAAACTTGTCTTGAGCGGAAGACCGAGTTGACGTGCAACCATTCCTTTGCCGACTTCTGAAACAACAACGCTGCCCGCTGTATCCGGCGGCAGAGAAAGAACCAAACCGTGTTCCGTTAAATCGGCATTGACCGAAAAATGCGGATTTTTCATTCCGCTTATGGTATTGAGAACATCGCCTACCGTTGTGCAGGAACTCAAATCAATGTCAACGCTTACGAGATTCGAACCGTTTTGATAAGTCAGCCGTATTGAACCCTTTACGATTCCTTCTCCGCTGTTCAAGTCCGACAACCGTGTTTCGCGGCTGACAACCGGATTCACATCCCGAAGTCCGCGGACCGGTTCGGAAATCGCGCCGAAGACCTCCACACCGTTCATGTTGGACTGCGATAACAAATCGGTATCGCTCCATGAATGAACGTTATACTCTGTTCCCTTGTATAAAACGGAGTTCGAATTGGGTCCCCATTCAAACGGAAGTACTGAAGTAGTTGAACCGGCAAATACATAACGTCCGTTGTAAGAATAGTTTCCGAAATTGAACATCTGCTGCAAGACCTGCTTCGTTGACTCTGCAAGCGCAGCCCGCTCTGCATCGCTGGTTGTTGTGTTGACCGCATCCAATGCCATTCCGCGCACATCATCTAACATCGGTGTGAACTGCGACATAGTGCTGTCCGTTGCCGATAAGAAGCCGAGCGTTGAAGATAAGTTGATAACGTTCTGTGCTTTGCGTTCAATCTGCGACTGCACACTCAATGAGGTCGAAGCAAGATACGGTGAATCACTGCCGTAGCGGTACTGCCGCTGCGTTTGAATCTGCTCATTGTACTTTGCAAGCAGCGACTGCGCACTGGTAACGTTGTTGTACGAGCGATTCGTCAACATCGGAATACTAATTCGATTCAAACCGAGCGGAACTACTGCCATAACTGTTCTACAACGAAATCAGCGTTTCCAGCATTGTGTTAATCATCGCAATAAATCTGGAATTCGCCTGATATGTTCTCTGATACATCATCATCATGATTGTTTCTTCGTCTATATTTACGCCGCTGATGGAGTCCCGCTGCGTTTGCAGGGACTGCTGATACAAAGTATCCGAAGCGGCAATCGACTTCACCGTATTACCGGAAAGCATTACGCTGCCCACAACACCGTTGTAAAAATCAGCGGCGGACTTTCCGTTAAACATTGCGTCCGGTTCAATACCTATCGCCGCCAGCGTAACGGAATTGTCGTTGTCGTTTCCAACACCGTTTGAACTTGCGGCAAACTTGCTGCCGTCATTCAAAACGATTTGATTTACTCCGACTGTTGCCGCCGATGTACCCGTAAAAAATGTATTCAAACCGAAAGCAGATAAAAATCCGCTGCTGTCATCCGCAAAAGCAAATTGTATATTCGGCTGCTGCGATGTTATTTCGAGTTGCCCATGCAGATTAACTCTTGCCGACAAGTTTTCAATCGCATTGATAGCCGCTGCTACATCGTCAAGCGAAGTACCAACGGGTTCCGGTGCCGGCTTCAACGAAAACGGATTAGACGCAACTTGTTCCGCAACCCGTATCGGTATTTCCGTTTGAGTCGTTATTCCTGTGCGGGTATCGTAATGCTGAACGATAAAACTGCCGTTTTGAATTTTCTGTTCCAAGTCAGCGGGATTTAACGGCTCATCAGGATTGTTTATCTGAACCGGCGAAAGGATATGACTGTAGCCGCTTAATCCTTGACCGGAAGAATATACCTGATTGAACTTCGTTATGAGTCGGGAAGTAAAATCGTCAAGATTTTTTAGATAGCCGCCGAGTATTGTTTCATGCGCTTCATACAATCCGAACACTGAACCGCTGCGGACATCAAGCGGCGATTTGACATCGCGGATACACAGAATCGCCTGCGGAATGTTTCCGGTACCGGTCTTTGTACCAACTACAACGTTGTTTTGTACTCCGTCCGAAAGCAGTATATCTGAACCGCAGTATATCGTGATTTGTCCGTTGTCGGGATTTTCATTCGTCTTGATGTTGATGTATTGCGACAGTTCCGATAGCGCAACTAGCCGCTGGTCGCGCAAGCCCAATGCCTGTTGTCCGTTGGATTCAACGGCGGTAATTTGCTTGTTGAGCGTATTGATTGTTGTCAAAAGTTTATTGATTTCATCGGCGGCACTCCGCATCGTCTTATTAACATCGACCTGCATGTCCATTACCGCAAGCGCAAGCCGATTAATATCTTCGGTCAGTTTTTTACCTTGTTCCGCCGCCATTTCGCGGTAAGTCACGTTCTCCGGCTGGTTGTTGATGTTGTCTATCGAATTGAAGAAATCCTTAATTGAACTGCTCAAGTCGCCGGCGGTTGTTTCATTGAGAAGTGCTTCCAAATATGTGTAGTACTGTTCCTGCGTTGCGGAGGACATAGCATCGCTTGTTGAAGTCCGAAGGCGTTCTTCGAGAAACTTGTCGATAACTTGTTCAACGCCTGCAACACTAACGCCGTTTCCGACAACGATTCCGCTTCCCAACTTTCGGGATGTCTGCGTTTGCAAGTGCAGCGTTTCGCGGACATAGCCCGGCACATGTGCATTCGCAAGATTCTGTCCTGCAACCTGCATACCCAGTGACGCAGCGTTCAGCGAATTCGATGCTAAATGAAGGGAATCGTAAAGGTACATATCTCAAGGAATAAAAGTAAAAACACTCTCAATATGTATAATCGGATTTTACGGTGCAACCTCTACATTTAGATCAACCGGAATAGTTTTATCCGTATATTTTGCCTAAATTTCCGTCTCATAAGACCGGGATACTTTTGTATCCCGCTCTTTTTCACCGGCTATGGTAATCGATGAAAAAACATGATAAAATACCTGCGTATACTCAAAACGACATGAAAATGCTTTTTTTCGATTGAAATTAATTTTCAAGCAAAGGAATC